>JAUYDD010000203.1 GCA_030704765.1 Nanobdellota archaeon
TATGATAACGGAAATTTACAAGTTGAGACATATTCCAAGAATGGAAAAGTAGATGGAATAGCTAAGAAGTATTATGATAACGGAAATTTACAAGAGGAGATGACTTTTGAAAATGCAGTATTGCAAGGTTCTCATAAAGTATATTATAAAAATGGGCAGCTGAAGGAAGAAACAACTTATAAGGATGGCAAATTTGATGGACCATTTCGCAAATATTATGAAAATGGTCGTTTGCTTTTTGAAGGAATGTTTAAATATGGAAAACCAGAAGGTTTGTATAAAAAGTATTATGAAAATGAACGACTTCAGGAAGAAGGGATTTACAAAAATGGCAAGCTTGAGAAAAAAACAAAACATGAGCCATAGAAAAATAGAATTTTATAACTGTTTTTGATTTTTTATTGGGTTATAGCTAAAATTTCATAAGAGAGGCTAAAAGGCTCTTATTTTATTATAAATTATGTTAACAACTAAAAAAGGAAGGGGGACGTATGAAGCTGCCTATTGCAGTGAAAATTAGCATATCTATGATTTTATTAGTATCATTCACAGGATGTGCGACGATGTTTCATGGTTCTACTCAGACAATAACCATGAGAAGTAATTATGATGACGTCAAGTTTTATGTAAATGAGGCATATGTAGGAGCTGGTAGCGCTGTGTCGGTATTTAAGAAAAAGAAGAATTATTCAATTAGGGCTAGTAGACCAGGGTATGAAGACGTTACTATTGCGGCAACAAAATCATTTGATGCCACTACTTTATTAGGTATTTTGCTTGATTGGGGGATAATTTCAATCCTTTGTGTTGACGGAATAGGAACAGGTGCTATACAACAATTTGATCAGGAAACTTATGTTATTGACCCCACAATTGCTAAAACAGATTTTAAAACGCAATAGGAAATATTGAAAGAGGAATTCCGAGTATTAGCAGTATTTAAGAAAGAAAAGAGTGGAGCGATGAGGGAAAATACCACTACGACCTTAACAATCTCTCTAATCGGAAAATTTTTTTTAAAGTTAATTAAACCTTCTGTTTGAGGTCACTGTCGCTGAAAAAATGGGTGACAGATACATACCAACAGTATCTGGAGTGGGAAAGAGTAAATTACAAGAGTGAAAAGTTAATGAAATGCAATACATAGAAAAGAATATACTTTGACACCAATTTAGGTTATAATTAAATAAGTTTAATTATAAGGAAA
>JAUYDD010000229.1 GCA_030704765.1 Nanobdellota archaeon
GAAAACCTCATCTTTTAAGATGAGGTAGTTTACTTGCATTCAATTTCCGAGCATCCTAAAAATTTCCGAATCAGAAAAATCGCCGATCAAACTCCATCCTTCAGGATGGAGTAGGCGATTTTTCAGGAAATTTTTTTGATGCAATTTTCTATGCAGAAAATTCATCTGAAAGAATTTTCATGCCCAAGAAAACTTTCAAAAGTTTTCGGGGACATTTAAAATTTCTGAAAAATTTTGAAGTCATCTAAAAAACAAGTGCCTATCAAACCACACACTTTAGAGTGTGGTAGATTGTTTTTTTGATATTTATAAATTTTGCTATTTTATTCTTTTTTACGCAGAAAACTTTATAAATCAATTTTATCACTAAAACCTATGGCAGAAAATAAAAAAACAAAGAAAGAAAATAATCCGAAAGAAGCAATGAAAAGTTTAGCTGAAGAACTTAAGGAAAGGATTTTTAGGGATATAGGTGAAACAATTGATAAAGATAAAAAAGAAATAAAAAAAGATGATGTTTCTGACAAAGAAATAGAAGAGTTATCGCATAAGATAACAGAAAAAGATATTATAGAAGAGAAAAAGAATGTAGATGGAAAAAAAGAGACATTGATTCCTCTTGAAGATTATATTAAATGCGCTGTTCATCTTGGAACAAAAGTAATAACCCCCCATATGAGAAGATATGTCTATAAGAGAAGAGCGGATGGTCTTGCAGTAATCAACACAGCATTGATTGATGATATGTTGAGGGATGCTATAAAGTTCTTGAATCATTATGATCCTGATAAGGTATATCTTGCATGCAAGAGAGAAGCAGGATGGTCTTCTGCAAAGAAATTTGAGGAAGTTACTGGAATAAAGACCTTTACAAAAAAATATCCTCCCGGAGTCACAACCAACCTTATATTGGAAAATTTCTTTGAATCAGATATGACAATAATATGCGACCCATGGATAGACAAAAATGCATTAGTTGATACAGTAAGATTAAAAAAACCTGTAATGGCACTTTGTGATACAAATAATTTCACAACAGGCGTGGCTAAGATAATTCCATGCAATAACAAGTCAAAAAAATCAATAGGATGCATATTGTTCATATTATCAAGAGAATATTGCAAGCATAAAAAAATTCCATTTAATGCAAAACTTACTGATTTTGCAGGTGAATTAGAATAGTTCTTGATATGAACGGTTTTTATTTAAGATTGTTTATCTTTTGCTCATCTCCTCATACCATCTATATAGTTCCTTTTCACTGTCTTCCCATCCTATGCATCCATCAGTTATAGATATGTCTCCATCAAGTCTGTCCCTTTCTTCTTTAGTCTTAGGGAATGCTTGTTGCCCCTGTTTAAGGTTTGATTCATACATAGCACCAATTACATTTTCATTTCCATCCAATATTTGTTCTCTTAGACTTTTTCCTGCTTCAAGCTGTTTAGTATAGACTTTTTTTCTTAATTCATAATCATAACAGTTTCCATGACTGCAATCAACCATGATATTTCCTGGAATATTGGCTTTGTATAACAGCTCTGACACTTTATCAATCGAATCTCTTCTGAAATTATGGCTTTCATTACCTCCTCTTAATACAACATGAGAATATGTATTTCCTCTTCCTGTAATAAGGCAATTTCTTAGATATTTATCAATTCCAGGAAATTTATGCCCTCTTGCCCTTGCTGTAACAACTCCATCTACGCAAGAAGACAATTCTCTTGAAGTATTGTTCTTGAAACCAACTGGCATAGAAAGTGCTGAAGCCATCCATTTATGATATTGTGATTCGCATGTCCTAGCTCCAATAGCTGCCCAGGATATATAATCTCCAATATATTGAGGAGTATCTAACCCTACAAATTCTGTTGCTAATGGCAAGCCTATATTAGTTATAGCTTTTAATAATCTTGTTGCTAATCTAAAACCTTTATTCCTGTTCTGCCTTTCAGGATCAATATAATAATCTAAGTTAGGATCATCAATAAGCCCAGGCCAACCAATAGTGGTCCTTGGTTTTTCAAAATATGTTCTCATGACAATTAAAAGTCTATCTGAAAATTTCTCAGCTAAAGGTCTTAGTCTCTCTGCATATGATAAAGCACTATCAACATCATGTATTGAACAGGGTCCTATGATTATTATTTTTCTATTATCTTTTCTATCAAGAATATTTTGTATCTGTTTTCTATAATCAATTATCTTTAATTCTTCTTCCTGGGTCCATGGATACTCTCTCATGAGGTCAATTGGCCTTAATATATCATAATTGTAACTAAGGACATTATTATCAGTTATTTTCATTTTTTCTTCAATAGTTTCGCTAGTCATTTTTTCTACTAATCCTTTTTATGTCGAGAATCGAAAACCTCATGATTTATCGTGAGGTCGTATCGTAGCAAATGTTACAGTTTTCGATTCTCGAGCACAAGAAAATTCTTTCAGATGAATTTTCTGTGCAGAAAATTTTTCTGAAAAAATTTTCATGCATCCTAAAAACAAGGGCCTGTGACAAACCCACACCTTTAGGTGTGGGTGACCCATTGTTTTTTTGATTTTATCAAGTCCTTCCAAAGAAATCTTATGCACCAGATAGTAAAAATCTAAAAGATTATTATACAAATCCGGGCTTAAGATTATCACGGATTTTACCAATAAAAGTAAAAATAGAACTTGTTGTTCAAACTAGCATTTTTATTTTCGATAACTTTAATGCTAGATTTTTTCATGTCAGGAATAATTTTCTAAGGTTTTTAAACCTTATCAATATCTAAAATATAATTCAAAATTCATTTCAACTGGTCCATTCTTTATCCCTATACTTTATAACAATCTCTTCACCATTAATCAATAATCTGTTTATTCTAGCTGCTCCTGAACTAGAAACCTTTACTTCTACTTGATTGAACTGAGGCACATAAGCTCCTCTTTCAAAAAAATATTGTTCAATACCATAATTTATCACTGCATTGTTTCCATTGACTCCCTCAATCTTTCCTTTGATAAAATCACCTGATTCAGGCTTATCAAAAGAATAACTAGACATTGTATAAAAATCATTATCTTTTTTTAGGATTATGTATATGCTTTTTCCAATATCTCCTTCAGAAAGATCATTAATGTTTACACTGCTTATTTCATATCTTATAGTCATATATTGGCCTCTTAAAATATCAAATGGATCAACAGGAGTTGTCCTTAAGACAATTGTCTTTCCTGTTAATCTTGGCCATGATAGGTAAAGCATAGCTATTGCAAATCCCAATATAAGGATAGTTATAAAAATTATAAGTTTAGTATAGTTCTTGTTCATGTTATTTTTTATCTATTTCTGCAATCAATTTTTTTCTGAACTTCATTGTTAGCCAACTAATTATCCATCCTAAAACTATCAGGATTATTCCTCCAATAATAAATATCACAGAAAGACTTGTATAACCCCACAAGTTCATTATAAATCCAATATATCTTGAAAAAATATCAAGAATAAAAAATCCTATTCCTAGATTGATTATAGCTTTTTCTTTATTCAAACTGCCATATCCTATTGCGCTTAAAATAAATATGACAAAGAAAATATTTGTCAATATCCAGACAAACCATACAGATATTGGTATATTCCCATAACCTCTGGAATAATTTACTATAGGATTCCATTTGCATTCATTATAGCTAGAGCATTCTGATTTTTTATTGAAGAATTGCGAACATGTGTCTGCTCTTCTGTCCATAGCATCACTACATTTGCCTCCACTATCAGAAGCATACCATGAACATTTTGCACCTTTAGGAGCTGATTCACAAGAGGTTTTATCCTTATAATTACTATAGCAACTCGGTCTTTCACATCTATTGTAATGTGCTTTCCATTCACAACCCAAGTCATTCAAATGAAGATTGCAATTAGTCTCATTTCGATAATACCCGCATTGTTGTTCATAACAGTATTCATTGGCACCACCTATAGTTACAATTCTGTTGTCACCTTCATTTCCCCAAACGCAATTCAAATCAGCAGGAGTACTTTCACAATTTTCTTTATTCTTATAATCATAACAATTTTTATTATTGCAATCTCCTGTGACATTAGAGGATATTCCTGTTAAAGATATTAAAAATATTAGAATAGCAATAGCAATAACAAATCCCAATACCTCTTTTCTTATAATTGTATTTTTATTAAATGATATTAATATTCCTGACACTAAAGAAATAAATGCTATTATTCCAAAAATAGTTAAAAATATTATAGAATTTCCAGGAATATCATTGGAATATGCCCACATTAACTGGACAACTATCTGTAAGCTTAAGATATAACTGACAGTTAAAAAATAAAAAATAGTCCAGAAAGAATATAATCTTGCAAATTTATGTTCAAATGTTTTATGCCAGATTTTTAATGAATAGAAAAATATACCAATAATTAAATATAAAATTGCAATCATACCAAATGAAGTATAGGATTTATCTAATAATGCTAAGAATTGTATTGAAATCCAAAATAAAAATTCAATTAAAGCAATAATCAAGGTTGTGTATGAAGAGAAAAAATAAGCTGAAAAAGTAACTCCTAAAAAACATATTAATAATATCCAGGCTATGCCTTGTAAACCTGTTGGTGTTCCATATATTTGTGCTATTAAAAATACAGATAATGTGTAAAGCAAAGCTCCTAAAACAAACAATGCTTTGGCAATTCCAGGAAAATTATGTTCTCTTAATATTATAGCTATGACATATGCTGTTGCAGTTATTCCTACTAAAATAATAACTTTTAAAATATCAGGCATATCATGCCAATTTAAAGCTAATAGCCAAGCAAAACCAAGTCCTATAAGCACAGCTCCTATTACAGATATAATTGTAGAAAATGATGCTCCTCTTTTGTTTTTTTCTAAACCAACCTGGTTTTTAGAAATTACTTTTGTTTTTCTTTTCACACTCTTTTTTTTAGGCATTATATAATTAATTATTCATTATTTAAAAATCTTTATATTTTTATGTCGAGAATTGAAAACCTCATGATTTATCGTGAGGTCGTAGCAAATGTTACAGTTTTCAATTCTCGAGCACAAGAAAATTCTTTCAGATGAATTTTCTGTGCAGAAAAAACTTTTATGGTTTTTTCTTGCATCCTAAAAATTTCCGAATAAGAAAAATCTTCTATCAAACTCCATTCTTTAGAATGGAGTAGACGATTACTTCAAAATCTCTAAAAGATTTTGAATGT
>JAUYDD010000067.1 GCA_030704765.1 Nanobdellota archaeon
AAATTTCTGAGCGCACCCAAAAAACTTCTGAAAGTTTTTTAGTGTGCTCCAAAATGCCTTCTCTTTCTATCCATTAAAATAGATAGGTATGAGAAGAGCATTTTGGACATCTTAAAAGATGAAGTTTATTTTCCGACATAATCAATTTTCTTCTAATATTTTTTTCAATTTAAAAGTAAAATTTATTGTTCGTTTTATTAGTTTGAATCTTGACTTAAATCCGAAATTCCAAGCACTATGGCCATGCAATCTCTTCCCAAAATATACTGGAAACCTAATTACAATGTAACCATTGGATTTAGCAAGATAATAGGCATATAAGTCGAATGAAAAATCTTCAGGAGGGTTTTTTATTAATCTTAAAAAATCTTTATGGAAGATATTTGGTTGAGCATTTATATCATATAAAAATTTCTTTAAAACCAAGGTTTCAAAAATGGACATTCCAAAAGTGAAGAATCTGTCAGAAAAAGATCTTCCATATCTTTTTCCTTTAATAAATGTCTTCTGAGGATTATCATTGGATTTTATCATTTCAAAAGCTTTAATTGTGTCTTTTGGATCTGTTTGTAAATCTGCATGTGTATGGCAAATATATTTTCCTTTTGCAGATGAAAATCCTTTATATACTGCAGCACCATAACCTGGTATCTTTTGAAAAACTGACCTAGCAAAAGGATACTTTCGTCTTTTTAACAATTTTTTCAATACTTCTTTTGTATTATCATTTGAATTATTATCAACAAGGATCAATTCTGTTGTCTTTAATAAATTCCCATTTAAAATCTCCTTGAATTTATCTAAAAGAAAAGGCATATTTTCAGCTTCATTATAACACGGGATTATTATAGATAATTCTTTTTTCATTTTTCAAAATACTTTTTCCATATTGGAAGAAGTCTTTTTTCTTCATTTGAAATATCAGGAGGGGGAATACCATATTTTATTATGAACTCTATTTTTTCATAATCATGCAAATCATCGGGTTTTCCCCAACTAACATATAAATCTACATCAAATATAATTGTTTTTTTATTTAATTTTTGTAAAAATTTAGGGACTGCGTCAACATAAAACTCATTGTTAATCTTATAATTTTCCTTAAACATGAGTTCAACAGAATCTATAAAATCTTTTGCTTTTTTAAAATAAAAAGTAGCTACATTTGAATGATCATAAAAAGGATCATCAGATACAGGGATTTTGATAGAAATATCTTTTATTGTCTCCTGATCATCCTCAAGTTTGTACCATCCCCAAGCAGTTGGATTTCTCCTCAAGATCTCTCTTTGTGTAAAGGTCCATATAATGCAGCTTACATCGTCTCTTTTTTTTAATTGTTCAAACTTCTCTTCATTATATAAAAAACCACCATCACAAGATGCAATAAACAATTCTTCTTCTGGATTTATTAAGTGTTTTGCTATCATACAGCTTCCAGCTTGCCCTATTGGTGCAGGATCTACTAAAAATATAGCCTCAGGAATTTCTTTTCTTATTAACTTATCAATACCATAATCAAAATGCTCTTCTCTCATAACAAATACCCATTTGTCAGCTTTTGGAAGATCCCTTATTACTTTTATTATCATTGGAACTCCAGAAACAGATATAAGCGGTTTTGATAGCTTATAGCCTGCTTGGCTGAACCTTGTTCCTAGACCTGCCATGGGTATTAAATTCATCATGTTTTAAGAAAAATAAAAGGATATTTATACTTATTGCTGTTTTAAAGCAAATATTTCCCTAGTATAATCATAATCCTTTTTTAATAAAGGACAATCAGGATTTCTTTTTTGAAATTTACTTGCATGCTTAATTATAGTGTCTCTTAATTCTAAATCTGTTGATAGAACATAACCGGTTTTATGATGCATATTTGATAAAATACGAGCTGAAGCATTAGCTGTTGGAATATAACCGTATATATCAGTTCTTGGTGGAAGATTTAATGCATTTGCTATAACTTCTGTTGGATCTGTATCCCAGGTTTTCCAATCTGGTTGACAATTAAAACCTATTGTTAATTTTTCTAAATCACTAAATCCAGGAACATTTTCTTTTGGTTCAATAAAGTTCCTAAATACCTGCATTGCAAATATTCCTGCTCCTCCTACTGGAACCCTTTCTATATCTAAACCTTGTTGTTTCAGATATGCTTCCAATAGATTATATATTATATTTCAAGAATTAAAATAGGATATCAAAAAAATTTCCTGAAATCAAAAAAATCTTTCATAAGATTTTTTGGAACATTCAAAATCTTTTAGAGATTTTGAAGTAATCGCCTACTCCATCCTGAAGGATGGAGTTTGATTGGCGATTTTTCTGATTCGGAAATTTTTAGGATGCTCGAGAATTGAAAACTGTAACATTAGCTACGACCACATGATAAATCATGAGGTTTTCAATTCTCGACATAACTAAGATTCTGTTATGCTTTCTTTATCTTTAATAAGATAATGATGCGATTCTGCTTTTATTGTTGCTGCTTTATCTGAAAATATATATTCTATCATTCTGCAATAATGGACTACATTTTCAAAATTATGATGTTTAGAAGGATTACAAGGAAACAAATGTCTTTTAGACCAATATTCATCTTTTAAAAGCTCTGCACCATAAGTTATCGCATATAACTCAAAATTATTATATACTTCGCTTCCAGGAGTTATAAATAAAGGAGTATAGATAATAGTTCCAATATAATCCTGATTTTTTAATAGAAAATCTAAAGTTTCCCTAAGAGTATCGGGTGTTTCTCCAATATAGAATATTATATTGAACTTTACTACTAATTCAGGATATTTTGCAATTTCCCTAATTAATTTTTCTGCTCTTGCAATATAATATTTTGGGTCTGCTGATTTATTTATCCTTTTTAATATTTCAATGCTTCCAGACTCAAAACCTACTGTCAAAACTCTCAAACCTGCATTATAAGCTTCAGGTAAAAAGATTTCCCAATTAGAGTCAACTGAGGTTTGTGTTGACCAAGTGATATTTTTTTCTTTCAGGATCTTTATTTGCTCTGTTGCTATTTTTGGACTCATGCCAAAATTAGAAGTCAATAATGCCAAGGTTATATTTTTTCCCCAAAGATTAACTATTTGATCTAATTCTTCTGAAAATAGAGACATAGGTTTAAAAGTGACTTTACATCCATATAAATTTTCATTTAAACAGAATTTACATTTTTTAGGACAACCCCTGCTTTCTTCAATATAAGGGGTAAACTGAGATATTTCAGGATATAAAGAATAATCCAGTTTAGGTAATTCTTTCAGTCTATCTGAAAATTCTCTAGCTATATGAAGTTCCCCATCTTCTTTCATAAATGAAATTCCCTTGATAGAAGAATAATCTTTTTTATCTTTAGTTAATAACAGCTCCATTGTAATTTCCCCTTCTCCATGAACCAATATATCTAAATTATTTGTTTCTTTAAAAACTGTATCTCCTAAATAAGTGCAATGTTCTCCTCCCATAACAATTAAACTAGATGGAGAATTTTTTCTTGTTATTTCTAAACATTTCAAGCTTTCTATATAATCAAATGCAGTATTATTGCTTATTCCAATAATTTTTGGAGTCTTATTTTGAAGCTCTTTTTCTATTTTAGAATAATTGTGGTCAACTGAAGTGTCTATTATTTTTACTGAAAATCCCTTGGATTTCAGATAACTAGCGATAGAGAGTATGCCTGAGCTTATAATTGAAAACTTGAAACTTTCATCTCTAAAAAAAGCTAAAGGAGGTGTTTCTGTTAAATAAGGAGGGTGGATAAACAAAACATCATAATCATATTTATCTTTAATGGAATTTTCATCAATCAGGTTAGGGGTCATCATAAACTAAAGAAAAAGATATAGGTTTTTAAACATTATTATAAACCCTGACATAAAAAGGATGATTAACTTTTGCATAAATCTAAGGATTAAATTCATTACAATAAAATATTATAGTAACTAAAATTTATACCGAAATAAATTTCAGTTCCTAAATAGTAAAGGAATAAATTTATCTGAAAATTTATTTCCTTTCCTATAATTTAAATCAAAGGGTATTTTTTTATAAGTTTTAAACTATCATCCTTGTCATCTACTAAATAAACATTAAGGGAAATAATATTATAATTTCCTTTAGGACATAAGTCTTTTATTTTATTAAATAAAATTTCAAATTTATTATTATCGATTGTTGCAAGAGAAATATGCGGTTTAAATATATTTCCAATGTAAGGAAATCCATATTTGATGGTGTTTTTTCTTTCTATATCCCCTAAAGATTCATAAGAATCTTTATATCTTTTAATTATTATGGGATTTCTAAAAGATTGCAGATGATCTATTACTTGCTTTTGTATTCTTCTTATCATATCTACATTTTCTTCTATAATATTACACGCCAAGGTAATTTTATTTATGTTCTTTTCTTTAAAAATAATCCAATCAGAAATTGCTATTTGTATTTTATTTGTATCTTTTTTAATTTTATATATCAAATCTTCTAATTCCTTATCCCATTCAGATATATCTAAAAAATCTGCATGATATATTGAAAGATGAGGTTCATCATCTAAATATAATTGATTTCCTATCAAAGATTTTATGATTATTTTTAATCCTTTTATTTTACTAGATATAATCTTATCAGGTTCTAATAATATGCCATAGGTTACCATTTTTATTAAATATTTATCCTAAGGATTTGATATTCATTAATATTCAATTGTTTTGAAAATTTTTTAGTATCCTCCTTTTTTGTTCTTCAGGACCTATATAATCTGCATGACATTCTTTCAAGTAAAAATAAATAGGTTCAAAATGAGGTATACTAATCTTAAACCATTCTTTCATTGAAATCCCTAAGGAATGTCCCAATGCTGTTCTTAGAACTACGTTATGACTACATATGGCTATAGATTTATCAGGATAATTTTTTAAACCTTGGATAAAATTTAAATAACGATTGAGAACGTCCTGACTATTTTCTCCATTTGGAAATCTCGGGTCTTCGCCTCTTTTCCATGCATCAAATAATTGAGGATATTTTTCTTGCGCTTGTTTTAAATATAACCCATCAACATCACCATAATCGATCTCTAAAAGATTAGAATCTGTTATTATTTTATTTTCTGTTAATAGTTGTAATGTCTGTATGCATCTTTTTAATGGAGAAGAAATAAATAAAGTACATCCAGCTATTCCTTTTTTAGTTTTTTCTGTGGAATCAGGAGACGAAGGCATTATGGAAGGATCCATTCTACCTAAAAATTTTACACCTAAATCTTTATTAAGAATATTTCCTCCGGTTTCAAGATGTCTTAAAAAAACTAATTTCTTCTCTAAATTTTCTGTTTTCATTTTTTATAAATTTTTTAATATTTCCTTAATCTGATTGTCAGTTAGTTCTATATAAAGCCTACTATTTTTAGTTAAAATAAATCTTATTGGTTCAAAATCAGGGATATTTAGTTTATACCATTCTTTCATTGGAATTTTTAAATAACTTCCTATTAAACATCTTAAAACAACATTATGGGTGCAGAGGGCTATCTTGTTGTTTTTTATATTTTTTATATTTTTTAAAAAACTATAGAGTCTAAGTAAAACATCTCTTTGGTTTTCTCCATTTGGAAACTTTGGATCGTTGCCAAATTCCCATTCGTCTATAATTTTTGGATAATTTTTTATTAAATAATCCAAATCTTTTCCATCTAATTCTCCGTAATTTATTTCGTTTAAACGATTATCGAGAGTTATATTCTTTTCCGTTAATAATGAAAGGGTGTTTTTGCATCTTAAAGATGGGGAAGAGAAAAATATTTCATAGTCAGATAGGATATTTTTTAGATTATTTATTTCTTTTTTATCAGGATAAATTAATTCAGGGTTTGATTTTTGCCCGATAAATTGATTTTCATAAGCTTTTGTTTTTACATGCCTTAGAAATATTATCTCTTTATTAGAATTGTAAAAATAATCTTTAAATTGAGATTCATAATCAGATAAAAAAAATTCAATATGTTTTAATATATTTTTTATAGAATCGTAGTTTCTTCTTTTTTTAATTTTTATTAAATCGTTTATAAATTTTTTATGTAATTCTTTATTTTTTGGAAAAATTTTAAAATACGCATCCATAGCTTCATTAATATCATAATCTTTATTTTGCCTATAGTATAATTTTAATAAATTAGACATCAAGAAACGCATAATATGATAAGAAAATTCTATCCTGTCCCTTGAATCCATTAATTTATAATCTTTTTTTTCAATAACCTTGTTTTTTTGGATAATATATTTTCTATAAGATAATTTATTTTCTTTTATTTCAGAAAGATATTCTTTAGAACTTCTTCTAGAATCAAAAAAATTAGAAGGTTGCAAATGATAGACCTTATATAATTCAGACATAGATTTCTTAAAAAAAATCCCTGAATTTTGCCAATCATAACAAGTAAAAGGGCTTTTTATACAATGGTCAATATGGCTTTTGATATCGTATAGCATTATATGAAAGACAATATTGTCTTTGTTGAATTTTAACGGGCCTAAAGAAGGATTTAATATGACATTATAACCATATTTTGATTCTATTTCTTTTTTTATTTTTTCAAAATTTTTAATAACAGACTCGAATTTGTCTTTAGATAATTCATCTAAAATTAATACAATATCAACATCATTTATACCTTCTATTCCTGAATATTTTGAAAAAGAACCAACAATATTTCCAGATTGTATAAAATCTAAATTTTCTGTTAAATCTCTTATTTTTTTAATAATATCTTTTCTAAGTTCATTTTCAATATTCCTGTATCTTGAGCTAGTTTTTAATTCTAAGAAAGAAGTTATGGGATCGTCTGATGATAAGATACCTGAAGATGAAACTATATATTTTGCATTTATTTTTCCAATATTTGTTGGTTTAACACCTCCATCAAATATTATCTCAAAGTTGTATTTTTTCTTGAATCTATTCAATCTATTTACTTTTTCTATTGATTCAGTATTAAATATCTGTCCGGATTTTCCAAGTTCATCAATACCCATTACTTGAACAAAATCTATATAAGGAATGTATTTTATTATATCCTCTATTTTTGAATCTGTTTTTAAACATAATCCTACTTTCTTATTTAAAGACCGGCATAATCTTATTACATCGCTTATATTTTCATCTATCTCAATATGAAAAGTTATAGAATTTACATTTTTGTATAATTTCTTTATCCAGACTGAAGGATTTTTTGACATTATATGAAGTATTTTCTTAATTACCCAAGCCTTATTTATCTCCTTAATTAAAGAAAGATCTATTTCAGGTGCTGAACTATTAAATGATTTATCTATTAAATCTATATGGACAAAATCAGCATAATATCTTATTCTAGAATATATCTGATTAATGTCTTTATTTTTATTTAAATAAACAGCTATGCCTACTTTTTTAACAAAATCAAAAGTAATATTTCTATGTGCTGTATAACTTAACATAAAAATTATTGCAGAGGTAACAAATCTTAAAGTTGCGTAACCCAGGGGGATTTTTTCCCTTAATACAGCAATCAAGCCTAAATTAAGAATAAAAGCAATTGTTGCTATAGCTAAAAATATAATGAAAGTCCTTCTATTTTTTGATTTTGGAACATGAAAATTAAGTCTTGCATTTAATATAAATCCTAAAGTTACTCCTATTATAAAACCTATGATAACTTTTAATATAAATGGTATATTATAAACTAATAAATATTTTGCTATAATAACCTCTGTTCCTACTGCAATAAGACCTATAATTATATAATTTATAAGATATTGGAACCTATATCTTATAAATCTTAAATTTTTTATTATATTTTTTATATAAGAGGTTACCATTTTTTGTTTTTAAAGACGAAAATTTTTATACTAAAAAAATTAATTAGAGTTGTTATAGGAATAATGGATGCTGTTGATATAAGGGGATTTAATCCGATATAATCTACTAAGATTTTTAATAAAAGATTCATAATGCCTAAGGTGGTAAGATTCACTAAAAAATATTCTATAAGATATCTTACAGATTTGTATTTTGAGTTAAATGTCAACAATCTATTGAAAAAAAATCCTACAAATGCCCCTATTACAAAAGCTATTGTAGTAGATAAGAGATAATAGATATTTAAAAAGTGATATAACAGTAAAAATATAATGTAATATAATAGTGTTGTTTCTAACCCTATTAAACAAAACTTTAAAAACTGCTTAGTTACTTCTCTTTTCAATAACCTCATAGAAGATATTTCCTTAGAATTATTTATAAAGATTGTTGCAATCAAAAAAACTATGTACCACCACACCTTTTAAGGCGTTTTGTGGCAGGCACTTGTTTTTTGGATGACTTCAAAATTTTTCAGAAAATTTTGAGTGTTCCAAAAAACTTCTGAAAGTTTTTTTGGGCTAGAAAAAACTTTTGTGGTTTTTTCTGCACAGAAAATCCAATAAAACCTCTAGTTAAGCGGTTCTTTATCTTGATTCTTATAATAAGTATATATTTGGGAGATTTTTGAATATAAAGGGATATTTAGATATATAAGATCTATATAATCCAAGACCATATGAATTCCTATGCCTATGCTAATCCAAATAAATAAATCATTCATATAAGAAAGTATAACTAAAATGGTCCAGAATTCAAAACCATGAAGAATCAAGATGGGGTTTTTAAATTTTTTTCTTATATTTCTTTCATAAGAAAGCCATTTTATTCTTCTTTTAACAAACCATGCATAAGAATTTTTTAGATTTATATCTTTTTTAACAAGTATATAATAAAGATAATGATCTACATCAATTAAAAATGAAGCTAAAAATACTAATACTGATTGAAATAAAGTTATATTAAATATTGAATATAATAATAAAGATATAATTCCTCCGATTAATATATGCGTTTTAGGATACATAAAATAAAGAAATATCAAATGCTTTTAAAATATGCTATTGTCTTTATTAATCCTTCATCTAATAATATTTCAGGTTTCCAAGAAAGTTTTTCTAATGCAAGAGTTATATCAGGTTTTCTTACTTTTGGGTCATCTTCAGGCAAAGGATTAAAAATTAGATTTGAATTAGAACCAGTCATCTTCAATATTTTTTCAGCTAGTTCTAGGATTGTAAATTCATTAGGATTTCCAAGATTAACTGGTCCAATAAAAGCTGGATTGTTCATCATTTTATGCAAACCTCTAATTAAATCTGATACATAGCAAAATGAACGGGTCTGATTTCCAGTTCCATAAATAGTTATGGGTTTATTATCTAGAGCTTGAATAATAAAATTACTAACAACTCTTCCATCATTAACATCCATATTCGGCCCATAAGTATTAAAAATCCTAACAATTCTTATTGGTAGATTATAAGAGCGATGATAATCCATAAATAAAGTCTCTGCTACTCTTTTTCCTTCGTCGTAACAGGCCCTAGGCCCTAGCGTATTTACATTTCCTTTGTAACTTTCTTTTTGAGGATGCTCTAAAGGGTCTCCATAGACTTCAGAAGTAGATGCTTGCAATACTCTTGCTCCATTTAATCTAGCAAATTCCAATACATTAATTGCTCCTATTGTACTTGCTTTAGCAGTTTCAATTGGATCAAATTGATAATGTATTGGAGAAGCTGGACAAGCTAAATTATAAACCTGGTCAAAATCCCCTTTTATTTTCAATGGCCTTGTAATATCATGAGGTATTACTTTAAATCTTGGATGACTCATTATCTCTTTTAGATTCTTTCTTTTTCCTGTAAAAAAATTATCAAGACAAACAACTTCATCTCCATTTTCTTCTAATAAATATCTGCATAAATGTGATCCAATAAAACCTGCTCCTCCTGTTACTAGTATTTTCATAATTCTAAATATATTAAGATATTTATAAGGATTATTGTAGAAAAACTTCCTTAATCTTTTACTATTCCTTTTATTATATCTGCAAATGCAGGTCTTGTAATTAAAACACCTATACTAATGCCAATAAGAGTAGTTAATGCAAATCCTTTTAATAAACCTGCTCCTGCCCAGAATAATGGAAGCATTGCTGCAAATATAGTGAAGAAAGCTCCAAATACAACAAAAAACGCGCTTTTTATTCTTTCTTTAAGACTTGTTTGTTTATCAGAAACAGCTTCATCAATAATCACTATCTGGTCATTCACTCCTGTTCCCATACCAGCTATTATTCCTGCAATAGAAGGAGCATCAAGGTTCCATTTAATCAATGCAGCTATACTAAGAGTAATAAATGCTTCTGAAAACATAGTCATTATTACAGCAAGAGTCACTTTTATTCTTCTATATTTCACAAACAAAGCTATAGATACTACAATAAAAACTATTAAAGCAAGTAATAAAATATTACTAGTAAATTCTCTTCCTAATGCTGGAGAGATTGTATCAATCTTTACTATTTCTAATTTATATGGAAGACTTCCTGTTATTAAAATAGTCTGAAGTTTTTTCATATTATATATAGAATCATCATAAGCTTCTTTTCTTGTTGTGCCTTTTCCTGCTCCTTGTATGGAGATTTGAGTTGTTGCTCTTCCTTTGAGGTCTTTTGATATGGATAATGAATCAACTAATTTATCATCTAAATACAAATCTAATTTTTTGCTTAGATACTCTGGATCAGTCTCATCTAAAGAAAGATTAGAAGTTATTTTTGCTTGTTTTTCAGCTGCTTTTTCTGATAAGGTTATAGCAAACCTAAAACTGCATAATTCTTGCCCTTGATAACTGTCACACGAGTAAATTCCTGCTTGATCTCCTGTTCTTGCTACATAAGTTATATCTTCTCTTCCACCAATAAATACAGTATCATTACCTATTTTTGCTTCAAATTTACCTTGCTTTGATACAAGATCTGATAGATCAGCAGGAGTTGCTCCTGCTAATTCAATTAACATATAATTATTTCCAGAAAGGTCAGAAACTGTCCTGACAGTCACATCTGAAATACCAAATTCATTCAACCTGTTGCTTGTTACAGATATCAAGTCTTCCATCTCAGACCGGGATAAAGCAACTTCAGGCTTAACTAAAGCTCTTGCTCCTCCTGATAAATCAAGACCTGTCTTTATTTTTGTCTTTGGAATATCAAATACGGTAATTTTTGGAGCTTCATTATCATATAGTATAATTTCACTATCTTTTATTCCAATTTTTATACTTGTTTTATTTTCTGAAGGATATACAGCACCGACTAATCTAGTATAATCTGCTAAATTATTAACTGGTTCTCCATTAATAGAAGTGATTATCATAGAGGGCTTTAGGCCCTGGTCATAGGCAGTAGAATTCTTTTCAACGCTCTTTATCAATACTCCTTTTTCAAAACTAGGAGCAATAACTAATGCTGCTGATAAAAGTGCTATTATTAATACTATTATTCTCCAAGTTGTTTTCATTCTATTTTCTTATGATCACAATACCATTTAATGATACTAGCATTAGTCAGCCATGTATTGAAAATGTCTGCAACTAGACCAAGGGAAAGAATAAAAAATATCTGCCTGAAAGAATCTGGCAAGGAAGATACTACAAAAAATGCAGGTAAAACAGCTATTAATGCAGTAGTTGTCATAAATATTCCTGTTTTAAATGCTCCATATATTCTTTGATTCAATTTTCCCCCTCTTTTTCTTAAAGCCCTTGTTGTCAATAATATGTCTGTATCAACTGAATAACCAATAAGCATTAAAAAAGCAGCTATACCTGCTGCTGAAATCCTTATACCTAAATAATCTATTAAAGCGAGAGGCATAACTATATCTGAAAATGCTGCAAAAATAACAGCGATACTTGGAGTAAAGGTCCTGAACAAGATAAATACTACACATGACATTAATATAAAAGAAATGAACAAAGCTATAATCAATTGTTTGTAAAAACTCTGGCTTAAAGATGGACCTGTAAATTCTATATTTGAATTCTCTTCTGTTAATTTATAATCCAGAATCTTTTCTATACTTGGTTTCAATTCTTCTGGTTTTGCAGAACTTTCAATGATAAAAGAAACAGGCTCACCAGTCCTTATATCTGTAAGTTTTCTTGTGACAAGGTCAGTATATTCTTTTTTTAATTCTGTCTCTATCTTTACCATGTCTATATCTCCTTTTAAAGTGATTGTTGTTCCACCTGTTAAAGAAGAATCCCTATGCATAATATCTCCATGAACAGAATAAAAATAAAATATATAAACCAAAGATATAATCATGACAGCAACAGGTATTAAAAGCATCTTTTTATGCCATCTATCATACCAATCTTTTCTATTTGTTTCAAATGTCTCTTCCATTTTATAGATTAGGTAAGAAAAATTGGTTTTATAAGTCTTTTTGTTTAATGGAGCCGTATAGAGTAGAAAAAATAAGAGGATAAAAAAAATAAGAAAAATGCGCGGGCCGGGAATTGAACCCGGGTCGTCTCGTTGGAAGCGAGAAATTCTACCACTAAACCACCAGCGCTTTAAATTTAAGTAATCTTGATACCTTTTTAAATGTTTTTTGTTAGCTGGTTTTAGGATCAAGAGTTTTATATGTTTGTTTAAACAAGTGTTTAAACAATCAAAAAATAAAGAAATTGCCTAAAAATTAGCAATCCCAACCGACCCAGAGGGTCGAGGTATTTGCTAATTTTTAGGCAATTTCAGTCTCCAAGAAAAACTTTCAGAAGTTTTTCTGGGCCATTCAAAATCTTCAGATTTTGAAGGTTTCAAATCTGCCGAGGCAGAGCCTCGGGGTATTAAACCCAGATTTGAAAATAAAGCGCACTCGGAAGGATTTGAACCTTCGACCTTCGGCTTAGGATGCCACTGCTCTATCCAGGCTGAGCTACGAGTGCATAAAAATAAAAAAGAAACAGTGTTTATAGATTTTATTAAAAATGGTTCAATCAGTATCTATAATGTTCAGGCTTATAAGGCCCTGTTATTTTCACACCAATATAATCAGCTTGTTTTTCAGTAAGCTTTGTTAATTTAACACCTAATCTTGCAAGATGCAATCTTGCAACTTCTTCATCTAATTCTTTAGGCAGCCTATACACTCCTATTTTATGGGATTTAGATGCTAATTCAATCTGCGCTAGACACTGGTTTGTAAATGAATTTGACATAACAAAACTTGGATGGCCTGTTGCACAACCTAGATTAACTAATCTTCCTTCTGCTAATATAAATATCGAATGTCTGTCATTGAAAACATATTTGTCTACTTGAGGCTTTATGTTTATTCTTTTAACTTGAGAATAAGAATTGAGCATATCCATCTGTATCTCATTATCAAAATGTCCGATATTACATACTATTGCTTGATCTTTCATTTTTTTCATGTGTTCGAGAGTGATTATATCGCAGTTTCCTGTTGCAGTTACATAGATATCTGCTTCTTCTAAACTATCTTCAATAGATTTTACTTCATAACCCTCCATTGCTGCTTGTAATGCACATATTGGATCTATTTCAGTGACAATTACTCTTGCGCCAAAACCTCTCATAGATTGTGAGCAACCTTTTCCAACATCACCATAACCGCAAACAACTACAGTTTTTCCAGCAACCATTACTCCTGTTGCTCTTTTAAGGCCATCTGCTAAACTTTCTCTACAACCATAAAGATTATCAAATTTCGATTTTGTAACAGAATCATTTACATTTATTGCAGGAAAAAGGAGCTTGCCCTGTTCTAACATCTGATACAATCTATGAACTCCTGTTGTTGTTTCTTCAGAAACTCCTTTTATATTTTTTACAATTCTTGAAAACCGGGAATTGTCTTTTTTATATATATCTTTTAGATTAATCATTAATTCTCTAAAATCCTCTCCTTTATTAGAATAATCTTTGTCTAATATAGATGGGTCTTTTTCTGCTTCAACTCCTTTATGAATCATTAATGTAGCGTCTCCTCCATCATCAACAATCAATGTAGGGCCAAGTCCTTTACCAAAATCTAATGCTCTTTCAGTACACCACCAATAATCTTTTAAAGATTCTCCTTTCCAAGCAAATACTGGAATACCCGCTTTAGCAATAGCTGCTGCAGCCTCGTCCTGAGTTGAAAAAATATTACAAGATGCCCATCTTACTTCTGCCCCTAGTATATTCAAAGTCTCAATTAAAACAGCTGTTTCAGTTGTCATATGAAGGCTGCCTGTTATTCTTTGACCTTTCAAAGGTTTTAATTCACCATATTTTTCTCTAACCGACATTAATCCGGGCATTTCTTTTTCAGAAATTTCTATTTCTTTTCTTCCTAATTCTGCTAAAGAAATATCTTTTACTTTATAGTTATTTGACTCGTCCATATTAAGCACCTATTTCTGATTTGTATTTATTTAGGGATATTATTAAATCTTTCTCTAATCTTGCACCTGGACTTGCAACAACCAAAGATGCTGCATAACTAGCTAATTTTCCTGATTTTTCTAAATCCAAGTTCTTTGATAGACCGTATAAAAAACCAGCAGCATACATATCTCCAGCACCATTAGTGTTCATTAGATTTGTCTTAAAACTAGGTATCTTATAAGTCTTGCCCTTGAATCTTATAATACTTCCGTTTTCTCCTAATTTTACTATTGCAATTTCACATAGTTTTGATAGTTCTTTAATAGCCTCTTCAGGTGATTTTTTTGTAAATTCCTCTGCTTCTTTTTCATTAACAAATACTATATCTATTGAATCCTCTAATAATTCTCTAAAAAACTCATGATTCCTTTTTATTATTCCTGGATCAGATAAATCAATAGAAACCTTTACATTATTTTTCTTAGCTATATCTATTGCATAAAGAGACGCTTCTTTTAAATTTAGCGCTTCAAAACTATATCCTTCTAAATGTAATATCTTAGAATTTTTAATTACTTCCTCTATTATATCTTTTTTATTAAAATACATAGAAGCTCCTAAGTTTACTGCAAAACTTCTTTCTTTATCAGGAGTTATAAAAGTTATAGCATGTCCTGTCATTTCATTGTTGAGATTTGAAAAAAAAGAATCTATTCCTATTTCATTTGTCAGATCCTCATATAATTTTCCATATTCATCAAAACCTATTTTTCCAAAAAACGCAGTTTTGCCACCAAGTATAGCTATTCCTGCTATAGTATTTGAACAGCTTCCTCCTGGAGATATTTTTGATTCATAAGAGCCTAGTTTCAAAAATATATCTTTACTTTTTTCCTTATCAACCAGAGTCATCTCGCCTTTTTTAAAGCCAAGTGATTCTAAGGCTTTATCTTCTATTTCAAAAGAAAAATCTAATAATGAATTGCCGAGACCAATAACATCAAATTTTTTCATTATAGGTATTAAAAAACTAGGTTTTTAATTCTTATGCTATCAAAGTTAAATTTAAAAACTTGTTTTATATAAAAAAATAATGATAATAAAACTCCTTGGAATTATTGATGTATTCATTGCATTGACTTTTTGGATTTATGGGATATTTGATGTAGGATTATTATCAGGCCTTATTTATGTTCTTGCAATATATTTAATAATAAAGGGTCTGATATTTCTGACTCAATTGAGTATAGCGAGTATTCTTGATATTGCATGTGCATTGGTAATCTTATCTTCTGTAACTGTTAATATGCCTAATATTGTTGTTATAATTGTCTCTTTATTCTTGATACAAAAAGGTATTTTTAGCATGTTAGGATAACTGACTATAAAACCTGATGCAGTCCTTAAAGATTACAAATTCTATAAATTTATGCGGGAGATAGGAAAGCTCGCAAAAGTGTTTTCTTATCGTATTTATATTTACTGAAAATCCTTTTGCTCGTTGAACCCTTCAGGCACTATCAAACTTATTTGAATCTGAGCGGCTAACATAGGTTCAAAGACTATTCCAGAATAAAATCATATTTGTTTTGCAAATATGATTATGCGGGAGATAGGATTTGAACCTATGAAGGCACTAAGCCAGCAGATTTTGAGTCTGCCCCTTTTGACCACTCAGGCACCCCCGCACATAAAAAATCTAAGAAAGAGACATATAAAAAGCTTTATAAACCCTTATAATCAAGGATATATGAAGACGACCATAATAGCTTGGAAACACCTGTTCCCATTCCGAACACAGAAGTTAAGCTTGCTATGTTGTTGGAGTTAGTATCCTAACGGATGTGAAACCAATAAGTTGTCTTCTTTTACTTTCTTTTTTATAAGAAAGTTGTTTAAGATGATAATACCTGTAAGATGCATAAGTTGTGGAAAACCAATAGGACACCTATGGGAAGAATTCAAAGAAAGAGTTGAAAAAAATGGAGAGGATTCTAAAAAAGTTTTAGATGAATTAGGATTAGAAAGATATTGCTGCAGGTCTATATTCTTAGGGCAGGTTGATACATTGGAATTAATCAATAAATTCAAGAAATTCTAGATTAATTTTATATAGTTGGAGTTTTTGAAGGGAGCATGGTCTAAGGTTAAGGTCATTGATGCTGAGGTCTGGGGAGCGGTTAACTATCTATTTTGGGAATCGTTTAACTAAGAGGTTAAAAAATTGCGTTTGCAAAAAGAGTTATCTTTCTTTATTTAAAGAGCCTTTTTAACTTATTCATAATCCATTTTTTAGTCTCTTTATTACTCTGAATAACCCAAATAATAATTGTTATAATTACTACTAAAGAAATTAATGGGAAAAGGTTTACTTCGAAAAAAGTTGTGCCTGTTACTCGAACAATTGCCCCTAAAATAGATAAAGAAATTACTAATTTTAATGTGTTTAGCAAATCTTTTTGGATAGTTTTCATTTTTTTGCGTTAATTGTTTAGCTTTGTCTGTTTTTTCCTTCATTTAATTCCTTTTGGATTTGCTCTGGAAAATCTGAATCCTTCCATCCTAATTGTTCTTTGATTTGATGTATCCCTGATTCCCAGTTATAAGATTCTATTAGGTTATGATTAAATTTCCCTTTAACACTTTCTCTATTGTTTATATCATGAATTTTTTTATCCATAGGAACTAGGTTCCATATTTCATTATTATATTTATTCCTATCAATATGATGAATAGAAATATTATCTAGAATTTTCTGCCCTTTTTTCTTCAAATAATCTTCATATTTCCAAACATGGTATAATTTTCCGCTATTTTTAAACACTAAACGGCCTTCTTCGTTAAATCTGAGATTTTGCTTTTGTCCGGAATCTATTAATGCTTTTTCTTTCCAGTAAGCTTCAGTTCTTTTTTCCAATTCTTTCTCTTTTGTCTTTAATTCTTTCTCCTGTTCCAATAACTCTTTCCTTTGAATTTTTAATTTATCTTCTGTCTCTTTATTCTTATTTCTTAATCTTATTAATTCTTGTTCATATTTTTCTTTTATCTCCCCTTTAGAATGTCTTATTTTTTCTTCTAAATCTTTAATTTCATTTAATCTATTAGCTTTTTGACTTTCTAATTTTTGAATTTCTTTATTCCCCCCTTTGATATCTTCATTTATTCTTTCTTTCTCCTCACCTAACTTTATTATCTCATTTCTTATATCCTTAACTTTTTCTTCTTCTTTCTGTCTTTCTTTTTTGACTTTACCCCTTTTCCACTTTTCAATATATAGATAACTTAGTAAGACAACAATAAAAATAATAACTCCAAAAATAGATAGTTGTTTTATTCTCTCTTCCCTCTCTTTTTGTAATTGCTCTGAACTCTTTAAACAGATTCCTTCCTCAAATCTATCTGACTTACATTCCCATTCGCACATATATGCTTCTCCAACTTCTTTAGTTGAAGGCATTAGGCATGTTTGATTCTTACAATTAAGTTTTCCATAATGTTCGCAAGAAATTATTTTATCTTTTCCACAAAAACCTACTATATTACATATTGATGAACCGCACTCATTATCTGAAATGCATAATGAATTATCATCTAAACATTGTTTTCCATTTGGACAAGTTCTACAAACTTCTTTTTGTTTTTCTACATTTTTATACTCAGAGGATACTTCTGGTTCAATCAGGGTATAATCTAAATCCGTTATACCAATATAGCTATTAAGTTGTGTGTTCACATGCCCATCGTCATATCTATCAGAATCTCGAGGTTCAACTTTAACTTCAACGCTTTTTACTTCATCAAGTCCAAACCATGTCGAAACAACTTTGTAGTCTAATCTTACTGTAACGGGTATAGTCAAGTTATTATATACAGTAAACGAAAGATGACTATTCTCTACCCAAACAAGTTTATCCATCTCCAAATTAGCTCCCACAAAATCGCCATCAAAATAAAACCACTCTTCCTCTTGAGAATAGGATTCATTAATTTTATATTGACAAGCAGAAACCGAACCTATCAAAAAGACAAACAAAAATAAAATTACAATTAAATTTTTCATTTCCCTTTCGCCTCTTGTTTGATTTTATTTAAAACTTCTTTTCTTGCCTCTTGTATGTCTTTAGGAATTTCTTTCCATTCAAACCTTTCTTTTACTTCATTTTCCGTAAGTTTTAGATTAATATAGTCTTTGATATAATAATCATTCATTTTATCATCAATGTTATCAATAAATTCTTGTATTGCTTGTTTTATTACAGCAGATTTATCAATTCCTTGTTCTTTCGCTATTTCAATTATCCTTTTGAGAGTTTCATTTTCAAGATAAATTCCAACTAGTTTGTTTTTTACCATATTAATTAATATTAATAATTATTAGCAATTATTATATTTAAATCTTTCGGCTATTTACAAAAATAAAAATCCTGTTCTGGGGAGCGGTTAACTGAGAGAAGTTTTATAATACTCAATTTCTAAGAATCATTATGAAAGCAACAGAACTTTATGCAAAATTGGAAAAGAATTTCATAAAGCCCGGCTTAAGTGATGAATGGGCTGAGCATATGGAAGAAGTAAAAGATTTTCTTAGTGATAACTTTAAAAAAAGGTCTATGGGATTAGTTTGCGATAATTCTCAACAAATTATTAGAGTTTATACTGCGGTATTTCCAACAGACAGAGTAATGAAATATATTTTAGCTCAAAGAACAGAAGACGCTATGCTTTTTGTCCATCATCCTTCTATTTGGGATATTACTAAGGCTCCTCAAGTTTTTCAACAAATGAACCAAGATTTATTAAAAAAATTTAAAGCAAGAAAAATTTCAGTTTATAACTTACATGTTCCACTAGATAATTATGGTGAATATTCAACTAGTCTAACTTTAGCTAATGCTTTAGAAATAAAACCAAGAAAGCCATTTGCTCCTTATTTCGGAGCTTTATGTGGAGTATTTGGAAAAACAAAATTAAGAACAACTGCAGATTTATCAAGGAAATTTAAAGAAACAGTGGGTCATAGAGTTAGTTTATATCAATATGGAAGTCCAAGTATTAAAGACGGAGTTGTCGCAGTGATAGCTGGTGGTGGAAATAATGTTGAAATGTTACAAGAAATTGCAAAAGAAGGCGTAAATACATTTGTAACTGGAATAACTGCATTAAATTCTCATTCACAAAAAGCTCATGATTTTGCCAAAGAACATAAGATAAATGTTTTAGGTGGAACTCATTATTCTACTGAAAAATTTGCATGTATTGCTATGTGCGATTATTTCAGAAAATTAGGATTAAAAAGTCAATTCATAGATGGAAAACCTGGTTTAGAAGATTTGTAAATCCAGGTCTGGGGAGCACATCTGCCTATTTTTGCAGAGTTTAACTTAACCTAATTTTAACCTGTAAATTTTTTATCCCTGATAAAAGTCCAAAAAATAATCTCCTGAGGTTTATGAAAGATTATCTAACTTCTTATTATAAATAAATCACAATCAGGTTTATATAGGATGAATTTATACTTTTTTCATGAGAGAAAAATTATTTGGCTGTTATGTTGCAATTGTTACTCCTTTTCAAAAACAAGGAGATAGAGTGAACCATCCTATAAATTATGATTCTTTGGATAGATTTGTTAACCATATAATTCTCGAAGGGGTTGATGGTGTTGTTGTCTCTGGTTGTACTGGTGTTGATTCTCTTCTTTCTCCAGATAAACAGGTTGAATTAGTTAAATATGTTAAAAGTAAATTTGGACACCTAACAAAAGTGATTGCTGGAGATGGAGCTAATTCAACAAGAGAAGCAATAGAACTTGCTCAAAGAATGGAAGAAGAAGCTGAAGTTTACACTCACCTCTCAATATCTCCTTATAAGAACAAGCCTTCTGATAGGGGAATAATAGAGCATTTTACAACTATTGCTGATAATATCGAAGGTAAATTGATATTATATTCTGTGCCTAGCAGAACTGGAGGAAAAGGAATTCATCCTGATGTTGCTGAAAAATTAGCAGAGCATAAAAAGATTTATGCTATTAAAGAAGCATCTAGAGATTTGGAAAGGATAAGAGAGACTATTCATAAGACAAAGGACAAGAAATTCTCTGTTTTATCTGGTGATGATAATCTCACATATCAAATAATTGAAGCTGGTGGAACTGGAGTTATTTCTGTTGCTGGAAATATTGTTCCAAGATGGATTTCTAGTTTAACCAAGTTAGCTTTAGATAAAAGTTATGATGATGCTAGTAGTTTGCAGCTTAAATTAAATTCTTTGTATCAAGCGCTTTTTCCAAAAGCTGTTTTAAATAAAAATCCTTCACCGAATCCAGTTATGTGTTATTATGCATTGAATAAAATGGGTTTTGAAGTTGGTATTCCAAGATTGCCTTTAACAGAAGGAGAGCCTTATGAACAAGAAAGAATGGATAAGGTATTATTAGATTTAGGACTTAGTTGATTTAAAAAATAAAATTTCATTAGATATTCATTCTTTTAACTTATACCTATTTCTATATCCGCATTCCTTACACTGAATGACTCTAAATCCCTTTTTTATTCTTATTTCAGAATTAACTGCATTAAAAAATGAGCAGCATTTTTTGCAGAATTTCTTTTTATAATCACCAAGTTTAATGTTTTTTGACATTGCAAGTTTTTTAATATTTTTGATTTCTTTTTCATTCGGAAAATTAGAAAAAACATCTTTGATTTTTTCCTGTATTTCTTCCCTTGAGAGATTTTGTTTTTTCATTTTAACATATTAAAATATTTTACAGATTTGTAGATTGCACTCTAGAAGTTTATTTATTTTATTTTCTGAAATTAACATAATAATTATAGAAATCTGTGAAATATAAACATTTACAATTATCTATTTTCTAATAATTTTTCCAGATAAAGTCCTGCACTTCTAACATAAAGTTCAGGATGTTTTCCAACATCATTTTTAACTAGATCTATCTCTGCAAAACAACTCCAATAAACTTTATCTGGATTTAAAGAAAAAGGGCCTTTGTAAACTCCTTGGAACATATGAACATATTCAAGGTCATTAGATCTTAGGTCTTTTGAAAAACTAGTAACAGGTGTTATAGTATTTCTTATTTCTTCTGGTAAAGATAAATTAAAAAAAATTTCTTCTGATAACTCACTTAAAGCAGCTTCTAAAGGGGTTTGCCCCCTATTTTCAGCTTTTAACCAAATTGCATGACCTTCAATACTAACATTTAATTTATTTATTCTACTAATTTTATAAGATTTCTCTGTTAATAAAATTCTACTTAAAGAAGTATCATCAAAAATAAATACACTTGAGGTAAGATGCCTAATTCCCGGAGTTTTTCCATCTCCAGGATGTGCTAATTCATAAGAAACTGGACTTACTGCTACTCCAAATTCATTCACTTGAACTATTGGCGGGTAATTTAACATTAGAAAAAGCAAAAGGAAAAACCTTTTAAATTTTATTATATCTTAGAATATATGCTAAAACAATTTCCACACCTTTCAGGTAAGCTGATACTTGCGCCAATGCATAATGTAACTAACCTCGCGTTTAGATTGATATGCAAAAAATATGGTGCAAACCTTGTTTCAACTGAACTTTTATCAGCTAATGCTATTGCAAGAAAAAATAATGCTGTTATGAAACTAGCAATACATAGTGATGAAGAAAAACCTATTACTGCTCAAATATTTTCTAATAATACTAAAAATATGGTTAAATCTGCACAAATTCTTGAAGATTTAGGATTTGATATAATTGATATAAATCTAGGTTGCCCTTCTGATAAAATAATGAAACAAGGTTCAGGTGGTGCATTATTGAAAAGAAAGCAAAAAATAGCTGAAATAATCAGAGAAGTATATGATTCAATTCAAATACCCTTGACTGTGAAGATAAGGAGTGGATTTGATAGTTTTTCTATCAATGCTCCGGAGATAGCAAAAATATCAGAAGAAAATGGTGCAAGTGCTATAATAATCCATCCAAGAAGTATAAAACAAGGATATTCTGGAAAATCAGACTGGAATATAATAAAACGAATAAAAGAAAATGTAAATATTCCAGTCATAGGAAATGGGGATGTTATTGATGGAGAAAGTGCTAAAAAAATGTTGGATGAAACTGGATGCGATTATATAATGATAGGAAGAGCAGCTATTGGAAATCCATTCATATTCAGAGAAATTAATGAATTTTTAATGTCTGGAAAAATTATTAAGCAGACAAAAGAAGAAAAAATAAAAGATTATTTTAGATATATTGAGCTAACCAAAAAATTTGGGATCTTTTCCATAAAAGATGCTAAACAAAAAGCACATGAGTTTACGAAAGGGCTTCCTGAAAGCTCGAAATTAAGATATAAATTAAATAATATAAAATCTTTTGAAGAAATAGATTATTTAATAAAAAATATATTATAAAAGAATTTATAAACTTATATGATGTTTTTAATATATAAAAGTGTGATAAAATGAAAAAGATCCTTATCATTATGATATTAGCATTGGTTTTAAGTATAAATTTTGTACTATCGTTAGATACAGAAAATCAAAACCGCCTTAATTTTGGCCATGTATTGATTGTAAAAAAAATCAATACAGAACCAAATGAACTTGTTCCTGGAGAAACTGGAAAACTGAAAGTATATGTCTATAATAGTGGAAAATCATTTATAAGTGATGTTAGAGCGAAACTTATTTTGCCTTCTGAACTTGCATTTATTGATGATGTTTCTGAGAAAAAAATCTCAAAACTTGAATCAGGTTGGGAAACTAATTTAGATTTCACATTAATCTCTCTACCAAAAACTGTAGAAGGAGTGTATAAAGCGACTTTAACTATTTATTATATAAACCATATTGGGGAACAAAAAGAAGATAATTATTCTATTGGAATCATTGTAAAAAGTGAACCAAAAATCTATGCACAAATAGAGAAATCAGAACTCTATCAAGAGAATAGGATTGGTGAAATAACAATGACATTTATAAATAATGATGTTGCTAATGTAAGATTTTTAACGGTAGAACTTCTTGATAGTGAAGATTATGAAATTATATCATCTAATAAAAAATATATTGGAGACCTGGATTCAGATGATTTCCAATCTACAACTTTTAAATTAAAAGTAAAGAAAAATATGAATATTTTCAATCTTCCTATAAAAATAAGTTATAAAGATGCTTTGAACAAAGAATATTCTGAAAATCTAGAATTACCTTTAGAACTGAAATCTGCTAATGATCTTGGAATAAAAAAGAATAACTATACAACTTGGGCAATAATAATAATTATTTTAGTGATTCTTGTTCTCTATATTATTAAAAAGAACCAAGGAAAGAAATTTTCAAAATATATTTAAGAATATAGTTAATCTTAAATAAATAAGGTTATCGTAATCTTAGGTTATTAGCTTCAGATTATTTCTGAAAATATAAAAATGAAAAAACAAAATAAAACAAAGAACAATGAAATCATAAGACTTGAAGAGGTATACAAAAATTATATTATGGGTGAAACTATAGTTAAAGCTATTTGTGATGTTAATTTAGGAATAAAAAGGGGAGAGTTTGTTGCAATTGTAGGTCCGAGTGGGAGTGGTAAAAGCACAATGATGAATATGGTTGGTGCATTAGATTTAGCTTCAAAAGGTGAGATTTATTTAGATGGGCTGGACATTGAACATGTTGGAGAGTCTGAGTTAGCTCAAATAAGAGGAAGAAAAATAGGTTTTATTTTCCAGACATTTAATTTAATTCCAACATTAAGTGCATTAGAAAATGTTGCGCTTCCAATGATTTTTCAAGGAATTCCTAAATGGAACAGAATTGAGAGGGCAAAAAAGCTCCTAAAAGATGTTAAACTTGAACATAGAATGTACCATTTGTCAAATGAACTATCTGGCGGAGAAAGGCAAAGAGTAGCTATTGCGAGAGCTTTAGCAAACGACCCTGAAGTTATTTTAGCTGACGAACCTACTGGAAACCTTGATAGTAAAACAGGAGAAGAAATACTCGATATGTTCATTGAACTGAATAAAAAAGGAAAAACTATTATAATGATTACGCATGACCAAAATCTAGCTAAAAAAGCGCAAAGAATAATTAAGTTAAGAGATGGGTATGTCGTTGGTGAAGAAATAATAAAAAAGCATTCTTAATGATGTATTTTGTATAAGAACATAATCTTTAAAAACTCTATAACATAGGGTAAAATATAAGGGGGTGAAGGCCTCAGACCTTTTTCTGAGAAATTAAAATGGATTATAAAAACCGAGTGATAATATTTGGAGTAATTGTATTAATTTGTTTAATTTCAGTTATTAATCTAGCTTTTGCACTTACAACAACCTCTGTTTTTATGAATCCTGAAAGCATTGCTCCTGGAGAAACTTCAAAAATTACAATTGTAATAAAAAACAATGGTGAAAATGATTTAACAGATGTCTCTGTTGGACTTGATTTTACAAATCTTCCACTAGCTCCATATAATTCTGGTTCAAACCAGGTTTTTAGTGATTTAAATGTTGATAAAACAAAGCAATTAGAATTTGATGTAGTTGCATTAAATGATGCAAAATCAGGCATATATAAAATTCCAGTAAAAATTAAATATACTGAAGATTCAATATCTAAAACACTAGATTCTATGATTAGTATCATGGTTTATTCAAGACCAATTGTTGAAGTTGATGCTGAAGAAAGCTTATTATTAAAAGGACAAAAAAATAAAATCACTATTAAAATAGTCAATAAAGGGCTTGCTGATGTAAAATTTTTAGAAGTTGAGATCGAAGGCTCTACTTATTACTCGTTATTATCTCCAGATACAGTATATGTTGGAGATGTTGATTCTAATGATTTTCAAACAGCAGATTTTAACTTGTTCTTTAATAAAAATATACCTAATACTATAAATATTCCAGTGACATTAACTTATAAGGATATAACAAATAAAGAATACAATCAAGACTATACTATTTCTTTAAAAACCTATAGCCAAGAACAAGCTCAAAAATTAGGATTAGTGCAGAAAAGCTATACAAGCTACATAATCGGGGGAGTAATCTTTTTAATATTAGTCTTCTTAGTCTATAGAACTCTTAGAAGAAGAAAGAATAAAAACCCTCAATACTAGATTTGATAGAGAATATACAAAATAATATGTTAAGAGATTTTTTCTTTTTGTCTGTGAATAGTATGAAAAAAAGAAAGCTTAGAAGCTGGCTTACTCTCTTAGGAATTTTTATTGGAATTGCCGCTGTTGTTTCTTTAATTTCTATGGGCGAGGGATTAAGAACAGCTATAACTGGGCAATTTGCTTCTCTATCTTCAGATACTCTTACATTTACAAATGCTGAAACAGGATTTGGACCACCTGGAAGCACAGCAATTAAAAAAATCACTGATCATGATATAAAATTAATAGAATCTGTAAATAATGTAAAGATTGTAATTCCAAGGCTAATTAGAGTTGCAAAAATAGAGTATAATAAAATTATAGATTTTAGATATGTTGCAAATTTACCTGAAGATAAAGAAAAAATAGATTTTATCTATACTAATATGAATATTAAAATAGAGGAAGGAAGATTATTAGGAATTAATGACCGTGGAAAAGTTGTTTTAGGAAATGATTTTACAACTACTGATAAATTTAATAAAAAAATAAGGGTAGGAAGCAGGATAAAAATACAAGGCAAAGAATTTGAAGTTGTCGGAATACTAAAAAAAGCAAGCACTTTTACAATTAACAGTGTTGTTATAATGTTAGACAGTGATATGAGGGAGATTTTAAATATACCTAAAGATGAACATGATATAGTTGCAATCAGGGTTAATAGCAAAGATAATGTAGAAAAAGTTTCTTTAGACATAAAAGACAAAATAAGAAAAGATAGAAAAGAAAAAATAGGTGAAGAGGATTTTAATGTCCAGACACCATTACAGGCGCTCCAATCTGTTAATACAATTCTTGATATCGTAAATATTGTAGTTATTGGGATTGCTGCAATCTCTTTAATCATAGGAGGAATTGGAATTGCAAATACTATGTATACATCAGTTTTAGAGAGGACAAATGAGATTGGAATAATGAAAGCAGTTGGAGCTAAAAATTCTGACATTCTGACTTTGTTTGTAATTGAATCAGGAATATTTGGATTAATTGGAGGTTTTGCTGGATCTTTATTTGGAGTCCTAATGTCTTATAGTGCTTCATCAAGTGCAAATAGCTTTTTTGGAGAAAATATTTTTAGTTTTCAAATATCCTGGCCATTAATATTTGCAGCTATAATATTTTCATTTTTAATAGGAGTTTTTGCAGGCTTAATCCCTTCTTATCGTGCAAGTAAATTAAAACCTGTTGATGCATTAAGAGCATGATTCAAGATTATTTTAAACTAGGCTTTGAAAATATAAAAAGAAAAAAATTAAGAAGCTCTTTAACAATAGTGGGGATTTTTATCGCTGTCACAACTATATTTATTTTAATTAGCTTGTCTATTGGTTTAGATCAGGCTATAAAGGAGCAGTTTAGGCAATTAGGTACAGATAAATTCTTTATTATGCCAAAAGGCCAAGCAGGAGCGCCAGGTTCTGGAGGAGCTGTAGAATTAACAACAAAAGATGTAGCAGTTATTGAAAAAATTAATGGTGTAAAAGATGCTGTATATTTCAATGTAGGAAATGTAAAAATAGAATTTAAACAAAAAAACAGGTATTATATGGCTATTGGAATTCCTGATGATAACAGACTAATGAAAGTCATGCTTGAAACTATGAATATAAAAGTAAATGAGGGAAGATTTTTAAAACCAGGAGATAATAAAAAAATTGTTTTAGGATACAATTACAAATATGGGAACCTTTATGATAAACCCGTTAGAACCAGAGATAAAATAGAGTTAAATGATGTTGAATTTGATGTTGTTGGAATTCTTAGCCAGATTGGAAATTCTGCAGATGACCAGCAGGTCTATATTACTTTTAATGATGCAAAAGAACTGTTTAATTCAGGAGACAGAGTTGATGAAATAGTAGTACAAGTAAAAAGTGAAGAAGACGTTAATGCAGTTGCAGATAGTGTTAAAAGAAAGTTGATAAATTTTAGAGATGTTACTGAAAAAACAATGGATTTTACAATATCAACTCCCGAAGAGCTGTTAAGAAGTTTCGGGACTGTGTTAAATATAATCACTGCTTTTTTACTAGGAGTTGCTGCTATTTCTCTTTTAGTCGGAGCTATTGGAATTGCAAATACTATGTATACATCAGTTTTAGAAAGGACAAAAGAAATCGGTGTAATGAAAGCAATTGGAGCTAAAAACTCGGATATATTAACTATATTTGTAATAGAATCTGGATTTTTGGGTTTAGTTGGAGGAATAATTGGAATTTTAGTTGGAATTGGAATTGGAAAGATAATTGAATATATAGCAATCACTAGCCTTAAAACAAATCTATTGAGAATTGCTACTCCCTGGTATCTTATTCTAGGATGCATAATGTTTTCTTTTATAATTGGCGCAGTTTCTGGTTTACTTCCAGCACATCAAGCATCAAAGGTCAAACCTGCCGATACATTGAGATATGAATAATTTAAAAACATAAAAATTTATAAACTCTAAGAATAAATTATCTCTATTAACAAAAAGGTGTAAAATATGACTAAATGTACGTATTGTAAAAAACAAATGCCCGAGAATAGTTCTTTAGAAGTCTGCGATCCATGTGGAATAAAAGTATGGGGCCTAAAAATGTTCAATGCAATAAAAAGCAATATGGAAGAGGCTAATAAAAGAGGGAATCTTGACCAAGGTGGAAATGGGAGATAAGCTATTAGTAAGCTTTTTAAATGCTCTATTTCTATATTTTTTAGGGTTAATTAAGATTAGTGGATAGTTATGGACTATCTTAAACGACCATTGAGCACTAAGAAACCCATAGAAGATTCTTAGAAGCTTATATATAAAAATGATTAAAAGAAAACAATTACGTGATCGTGGAAAAATCAAACTCAGTAATTATTTCCAAGAGTTTAAAGAAGGAGAAAGAGTAGCTGTAGTAAGAGAACTTGCTATGAATCCGAAATTTCCGAAACAAATCCAAGGAAGATCCGGAGTTATTTTAGAAAAGAGGGGGAACTCTTATATAGTAAAGATAAATGATTTAAACAAGGAAAAACATTATATAATCCATCCCGTACATCTAAGGAGATTAAAATGATAAATAAAAATAAATTAGTAATTAGAAGTATGGATGATGTGTTTAAAGATCCAGATGTTGATATAGAGGATAGTAGAGAATTAATAGAAGGAGTTATGAAAAGTCCTTTGTATAGCTTAATGACTGAACAATGTAATGGTTATGAAATGAGATTGATTCACAATAATTAAAATTAAACATTAAAAAAATATTCAAAAAAATGATAATCGATAGAACACCCTTGAACCTTAATGAAGTTGAAGAAATAGTAAAAAGTATACCTGATAATCCTAAAAAAGAAGCTTTGGAAGAATATCTAAAGAAATTTCTCAAGACAAAAAAGGATCAAGCAAAAAAAATAAAAGAAGAACTCGAAAAATTAGATATGATTAAAATAAAAAAAGAACATATAGTAAAAATAGTGGATCTTCTTCCTAGTGATGCGTCTGATATAAACAAAATATTCATTGATGTCAGTTTAAACGAGGATGAAACAAATAAAATACTCGGAATTGTCAAAAATTCAAAATAAGAAAAATGATAGAAAAAGAAGAATATGCAATAGTCCTAGACTATTTACCTTATGGCTATCCATTAGAAAAGAAAATGATGCCAATAGCCCAGGCTATAGGTATTAAAAAATTCACTCTTCTTCAACTCATACCTCGAAGAGGCATAAAATTAGAAATAGGAGAAAAAGTTTATATTGGAGATGGAAAAAGAGATAAGATTTATTACATATTAGGCAGGCTTCTTGAAGACAAATTGACTGAGACCGCAAAAAACCAATTGAATGAATTCGTAGGAAAAGAAATATCAGAAAATGAAAAAAAGTTTGTTGAATTCTTTAATACTGCTGGGGCTATAAACACTAGAATGCATCAATTTGAGTTATTGCCTGGTTTTGGAAAGAAACATACTGAAGCAATATTAAATGAAAGAAATAATAAACCTTTTGAATCTTTAGAAGACTTGAAGAACAGAGTTTCTAACCTGCCTGATCCAAAAAAAGCAATTGAAAGAAGATTTGTAGAGGAGATAATAAGTAAACAAAAATACTATTTATTAATAGGAAACTAAGATGGCAGAACAATTACAAAAAGGAAAAATTCCAGAAAAAAAAGATTATGTTTCAATTGTGAGAATCCTGCAGACAGATATTCCTGGAAACAAAAATACATTTACAGGCCTTACTTATCTTAAAGGAATATCCTGGTCAATGTCCAATGCTATATGTAAGATATTGAAACTTGATCCTAATAAAAAAGTAATAGAATTAGATTCTAAAGATATTGAAAAGATAACTAGTTTTTTAAATAATATTCCCAATGAAGTCCCGGTTTTTTTATTAAACAGAAGGAAAGATTTTGATACAGGGAAAGATTTCCATTTGACTGGAAATAATCTTGAAATGAGAAAAGAGTTTGATGTCAGGAGACTTAAAAAAATAAGGTCTTATAGAGGGTTAAGACATGCTACAGGCCAACCTACAAGAGGGCAAAGGACAAAAAGCCATTTTAGAAATAAAAAGAAAAATAAACCTATTGGAGTGAGTAGGAACAAAAAATAAAATGCCAAAAAGAAGCAGAAAAAAATATTCAAGACCGAGAAAACCTTATGACAAAACAAGGATAGATGAAGAGAACAAACTTAGAGAAGCTTATGGGTTAAAAAATAAAAGAGAGATATGGAAAGCTGATGCTGCTATAACTAGAGTCAGAAACCTTGCAAAAGAACTTATCACTAAATCTGTAGACGAAAAAGAACTTTTCATAAAAAGACTGCAAAAAAGAGGATTTGATGTAAAAAGCATAGCAGAATCTCTTGCATTAGATAAAGAAGATTATCTTAAAAGAAGACTGCAGACTATAACCTATAAAAAAGGATTGACAACCACCCCTAAACAAGCAAGACAAATGATAGTTCATAAGCATATATCTATAGGTGATCAAATAGTGAATATACCTTCTTACCAAGTATCTTTAGATGAAGAACATTTAGTCAAGCTAAACATTGTATTAAAGATAAAAGAACAAAAAAAATCAAAAGAAGAAAAAATAAAAGAAGAGATCCTAGAAGAAGAAAACCTGAATAACCAAATTATGGAGATTTAAGATGAGTGAAAAAACAATAAAAAACAAAGAAACTGAAGAAGAAAAAAGAGAGAGTATAAAAAAGAAAGAAGAAAGAATAGGTATACTCAATATCTATACTACTTTTAATAATACTATAATCAATTTGACTGATATGGCTGGAAACACCTTGGCTAAGTTCTCTGGAGGACAATCTACAAAACAATCAAGATTAAAAGCTAATCCAACAATTGCTATGTTTGTTGCTCAAAGGATTGCTGAAGAAGCTAAAGACAACGGAATTACAGGGTTTTATGTCAGGATAAAAGCTGAAACAGGCCAGAATAATCCGGGACCTGGTGCTCATTCTGCTATCAAATCACTTACAAGAGCTGGTTTTAAGATAGTAAGCATAATGGATACTACTAAAATGCCGAGAGGCGGACCTAAAAAGAAAGGAGGCAGGAGAGGTAGAAGAGTTTAAAAACCTTATAAATTATTTTTTAATATGATAAAAACAATTAGCTCTAATGATAAAGAAGGAAAATTAAGCTTTATAACAGACATGTCCACTAGTCTTGCTAATGCTATTAGAAGAAGTGTCTTGGAAATACCCACAATGGCAATAGATGAGGCTGAAATAATAAAAAACGATTCTGCATTATACGATGAAATAATTGCCCATAGAATGGGCTTGATTCCTATAAAAGCAGACAAAGGCACTAAAGAATTGAAATTCAAATTAAAAGAAGTCGGTCCAAAGACTGTTTATTCAACTGATTTGCATCCTTCTACAGATACTGAATATAAATTGCCTATTGTACTACTGGATGAAGAACAAGAACTTGAAGTCTTATGTGAAGCAAGATTAGGCAAAGGTATTGATCATATAAAATATTCTCCTGGACTAGTATATTACAGGCATAATATAGATCCTGGAATATTAGATTTTGTTGTGATTGATGATGAAGGAAAAGCTAGCTTTAATGAAGAAGAATTAAATCAGAAAAAACTAACAGAAGCAGATTTAAATAAAATTAAAAAAACCAAGAAGGTCAATGAACTTATCTTCAATATAGAATCCTGGGGACAGATAAAGTCCAAAGATATTTTCTTAAGAGCTGTAGACGCTTTAAATGAAAATCTAGAAGAACTGGAAAAAGCAATCAAATAATAGATTTCTATTAAAAAATAAATATATATACTCGTTTTATTTTCACTTTGTTAGATTAAGCGGGAGTGCCAGAGTGGTCAAATGGAGCACGTTAAGGCCGTGCTGGCTTAGTGCCTACAGGGGTTCAAATCCTCTCTCCCGCATTCTAGAAAGGATTTGAATTATCAAAATCACAATAACCTTTATAAACCCCTTATTGTTACAAAACTTATCTTGCAAGTATAAAAGCGTTTAGCAGGAGTCAAATATAGACTTCTATAAACCCTTCTTTACTTCAATAAAATGATATCAAAAACAAAAATACAAGAAAGATTAAGAGGGAAAAAAAACCTTTATCTAGTTGAAACAATAATCTTAGCAAAAAAGAACAATCATTTAGAATTAGCAAATAAACTAGCTGTTCCTACTAGAAGACAAGCTAAAATCAATCTGAATGAATTAAACAATCTAAATGAGAAACACATAATCTATCCTGGAAAGGTCCTTGCTAATGGAGACATTAATAAAAAAATGATTGTTGTTGCTTTAGGTTTTTCTAGTCAAGCAAAAGAAAAACTTAATAAAGCAGGATGCGAGACTAAAACAATAAAAGAAGAACTTTTAAAAAATCCGGATTTGAAAGGAGTAAAAATATTATGATACAATTAAATAATGTTCGATTTAAGAGGTAAATCTTCACATGGAAAAGATAATAATTGATGCTGAAGGAATTGTCTTAGGAAGACTTGCGAGTTTTGTTGCAAAACAAGCTCTTGAAGGAAAAGAAATATCTATAGTCAATTCTGAAAAAGCAATAATCACTGGAAACAGAAAAAACATAATTGAAAAATACCAAAAGAAAAGAAAACTTGGTGGAACTGCTCAAAAAGGACCGTATTATGATAAACCTTCTTATATGATATTGAAAAGAGCGATAAGGGGAATGCTTCCAGACCATAGAAATGGAATAGGAAGAACAGCATTCAAGAACATCAAATGCTATGAAGGAATTCCTAATGAATTCAAGAACTCAATATTCATGAAATTAAAAAGTCCTGAAAAAATAAATTATATAGATATTAAAGAAGTTTCAAAAAACTTGTAAAATGGAAAAAAATAAAACAACAATAAGCGGTAAAAGAAAGACATCTATTGCTAAAGCAACAATACTTGAAGGTAATGGAAAAATATGGATAAATAAAAGGCCGTATGAAAACCTGGATTTTTTTAGAAAACTAATGATTGATGAGCCTGTTGAGATAACCAAAAAAACACTCGGCCATTTTAATTTCAACATCTATGTCAATGCAAAAAGTGGTGGAAAAGAAAGCCAGATCCATGCATCAAGACTTGCTATTGCAAGAGCATTAGTAAAATTCACAGGCTCTAATGAACTGAAAAGAGCGTTTTTAAAATATGACAAAAACCTTCTTGTAGCTGACACTAGAAGAAAAGAAGCATATAAGCCCGGAGACTCTAAAGCAAGAGCGAAAAGGCAGAAGTCATTTAGATAGTTCTAATTAGGGTTAATTTAAATAGAATTCAAAAAAAAATTAATAATTATCCTGATGTAGAAGGTGCCATTAATCTTTGAGCTAATCCCTGAATCCTTTCTTTGTAGGAATCTATCATTCTTTGGGCTGCTGTATAAGATTTCTCAACTGCATCTGCAGTTGCAATGGTTCTATCATATACCTCAGTTAGGTTTGGCAGATATCCTATTCTTCTCAATCGATCATCATGAGTATTTGTTTCAGCATAAAAATGAAGCTTATCTTTATCTTCTATTAATTCAACGCCATTATTTGTAGCAAGATATTTTCGAGAAGCACCACTTATCTCACTAAGAGCTTGTCTTAAAGCAATTAATTCTTCTGAACCTTCAAATTCTTCTAATGATTTATAAATATGTTTAGAACTGGCACTTATATTACGAGCTATTGAAAAAGGGTTAGGATGCGCAAAATAAAGCTCAATTTCAAGAGTAGTATTTGGAAGCTTTGTTCCATTTAATAATACAAAAGGAATTTCTTTTCCATCATAAGATACTACTTTTAGAGAATCAGTTCCTAAATATTCTCCAAGACTTTTAAAAAAATCTCTTACAACATCTGCATCTCTTTGAAACATTGATTGAGTTCTTATTGCCCAGTCTAATTCTCCAAGATTTAAAACTGATTTACCTGTTTTTGAAAGAGCAAATAACCATTCACAAAAAGCTTTATGGCCTGGAAGTGTTGGACCTTGCACACGATTCTCTATATTTTCTTGCATTAATAAAATATGAATACTTGATTTAAATATATTTCTAAGATAGGATATCAAAAAAATTTCCTGAAAAATCGCCTACTCCATCCTGAAGGATGGAGTTTGATCGGCGATTTTTCTGATTCGGAAATTTTTAGGATGCTCGGAAATTGAATGCAAGTAAACTACCTCATCTTAAAAGATGAGGTTTTCAATTTCCGACATAA
>JAUYDD010000077.1 GCA_030704765.1 Nanobdellota archaeon
TTCTTGACATGTGGATGTTAGTTTGTTTTAATTTCTGAGCATCCTAAAAACAAGGGCCAATCAAACCACACTCGCCAGCAGGCGATTTTTTAGCTGTGGCAAAAAACCTTTAGGGTGTGGTGGCCCATTGTTTTTTTGATATATACTTTAAAATATTTTAGAGTGTTTTAAAAACAGTAAATAATATAAAACATCATGACTAATCTTATTTATGGGAAAAAGAGGAAAAAGAGGAATAGCTGACCTATTGACTATAATAATTGTATTACTTATATCTATTGGAGCTGTTTCAATAGCATGGACAATGGTTAGGTCAATTATTGAAGAGAATGCTGAAAAGATTGATATAGATATAATACAGGTTAAATTAGATATCGACAATAAAGTCTATATTGATAAAGATAGAGGATTATTGCAACTCTCTATATCAAGAGGATTAGATGACGCTAGATTAAATACTATACAGATAAATGTCCTTGGAGACATAAATAAATATTATTTATTGCCAGAACCAATTGTTCCAAATGAAAAAAAGTCTTATGTCCTTGATATAAACGGCATATCTAATGTAAATGAAATATTATTATATCCAGTATCTGAAAAAAATGTTTTTGGAATAGGTGTGAAAAAAAATATTCTTGGAAATGAAGAAAGCACTATTGATGACACTCTTCCTGTATTAAATGCAGTTGAATCTGGGAACAGAGATTGCTTCCCATTATGGAATTGTGATGCATGGGATAATTGTCAAGTCTATTATACATTAAAGGATATTTCACAGGGGATTGTTTTTTTAAATGGATATCAGCAAAGATTTTGTTCTGATGACGATGAATGTTTTTCAGATATAATGCAAAAAAAAGAATGCGAATCAAAAGTTGAGATTGGATTGAAAAAACAAGAAAAATGCTCAAAAGATTATCTAGAGGTCTATGACAAGTCAGACAATCTTATATCAAGATTGAATATTGCAGAAGGCAAGCTCTATATTCAATTAATAATTGATAACACAAAGTATTACCCTTATTGCTACAATGGTTTAAAGGATTGTGATGAAGATGAGATTGATTGCGTATATTCTGATAATGGCAGCTGCCCAAAATGCGGCTGATGAATAATATTATGTCGAGAATTGAAAACCTCATGATTTATCATGTGGCCGTAGCAAATGTTACAGTTTTCAATTCTCGAGCATCCTAAAAACAAGGGCCAATCAAACCACACTCGCCAGCAGGCGATTTTTTAGCTGTGGCAAAAAACCTTTAGGGTGTGGTGG
>JAUYDD010000080.1 GCA_030704765.1 Nanobdellota archaeon
TTCTTGACATGTGGATGTTAGTTTGTTTTAATTTCTGAGCATCCTAAAAACAAGGGCCAATCAAACCACACTCGCCAGCAGGCGATTTTTTAGCTGTGGCAAAAAACCTTTAGGGTGTGGTGGCCCATTGTTTTTTTGATACTGAAATAGCTGGTATAGGTATTTCTATTTCAAATCCAAATGGATTAGCATTTACCTTATCAGACCCTTTAAACGATCACATATTCGACCACAAAAACATCTTCCTAGACTTATATGATGCAAGAACTGATAATACTCTTGTTGGAACATGGGATGTTAAATAACTTGCTGCAACTGGAACAACTGTTCCAATTGTTATTGATAATGGATTATCATATAAAGCTGATTTTAGATTTACACCAGTTGTTCACACAATGCAGATTGATTTATGGAGAAATAATTTAGGAAATTGGGAAAAAGCAAATAGGCCCTTAATTGTTACATATGGGGAATCTGGAGCAACAGATTCAAGAAATGATCCTGTTGACACTGCAGTTGGATGGACACATAAATTTGCAGATACTGTTCCTGGAGAATATGGAATTACTACACGGGATTCTGCATTTGGAGATTCTATTTTAACAAAAGACGCAAGGCCTCTTGACAGCACTTCTAATGTTTTATTAGAGGGATATCATAATAGTTCTGTTTATGCTGAGAATGAGCAGCATAAATTAGAAATCTTAGTTGATGATCCAAATTTTTTTGGCAGTTTTAATATTGTGCAAAGAGCAGAAGGTTGTTTTAATCCTGATTCTAGATATTCAGGAGCAACTACTCTTTCAACAATTCTTGATCCTAGTGGCCATGGAGAATTGAATTTTACTAGCCAGGGTTCTCCCTGGGATGCAGAATATGAAATTGATTTTTTAACAGGCCCAATATTTAGTTTTGATATATTTCCTTCAGGAGGAACTTCTTATTCTTATACAGGGCCTTTTGTAATTGAAGAAGGAACTTATGCTGTATTTCATCAAACTACACCAGAGCCTTCTAGTCTTGCAATGCTTGGAGGTGTTGCATTAGCTGGAATTGGCTATGCTGGAAGCAGGATGATTAGAAGAAAATAATCAATTATCTTATTTTTATCTAAGTAAAAATAAAACTACAACTTTCAACCAAATAAAACTCACATATTTGTATGTGGGATAAACACATGACTTAATTTTTTAATAAAAACTTCCAAAATGGAATAAGCTCTATTTTCATATTTTGAAATTTTTTCCCTAATTCATCCCCTTTATAGATTAAAATAGATTTTTTAATGTTATATTTATTCATAAAAAATTTTAAAGTGTTTAAATCTCTATCTTCAATTTTTTCTTTATTTTTAACTTCAATTGGAAAAATTTCTTTTTTTTCAATTTTAATAAAATCTATTTCTTTTTCTTTGTCTCTCCAGTAATAATTACTATTAGTAGAACTTAAAATAAGGTTTTCAATAATTTTATCATTATTTTCACAATAACCATATGCTAAATTCCACCAATAAGGATAAACTCTTTGTAATTTTCTGCTTGAAGATAATGTATTTGGCCTAAAGTTTTTAATAATTCTTATTAGATAACAAAATTTTAAATAGAAAATATGCTTGTATAAAGTATTTTTGCTAATCCTCAAATTTTTTGATAAATTGTCATAATCTAAATAATATCCAGGTTCTTTATAGAAAATTTCTAATAGGCTATATAAAAGTTCAGTGTTTATATTTTTAAACTTTTCAGGAAGATCTGATTTTATTATTTTATCTATTATTGTTGTTTTAAGATAATCTTTTATTATTAATTCATTGTCCCAAGCTATAGTTTCTGGAAAACTTCTTATCATATAATAAAAAAATTGTTTTTTTAACTCTTTTTCATATAGTTTCTGGTTATCTAATATTTTTTGTTTTTTTGTTAATTCTAAGAATTCTTTAAAACTTAAAGGAGTTATATTAATTAAAAAATATCTTCCAGCTAAATTTACTATAGCTTGTTCTTCTAAATTTATACTGCTTGAAGAAGATACAAAAAATTTTATATTAGGGCTTGAATCATATATAAGTTTAAGTTCACTAGCCCATTTATTTAGTTTTGTTATTTCATCAAAAAAAACAAATATTTTTTCTTTTTTGTAGTCAATTCCTGTTAATTCTTTATAATTCTCAAAAAGCCCTAATAGATCTGTTACTTCTTTATCAAAACTAAAATAAAAAATTTTTTTTGAATCAATTTCTGGTAATAATTTCTCAATTGTTTGGTATAAAAGGGTTGATTTTCCAACTCTCCGAAGTCCAGTTAATATTACTATTTGCCTGTATTTTTGAAGCTTTTTAATTTTTTCAAAAAATTCCCTTTTGTATGGTTTTGCAAGTTCTTCTTCTATATTTCTATCAATCCACCAAGGATTAAGAAGCGTTATAATGTCATTTATATTTGTCATAAGTATTATAAAGAGAACGGATATATAAACTTTTCGTTCTCAAATGAGAACGAATGGTTAGAAGCATTATATGATAAATATGATAAACTTAGGTCAAACTGTATTTCATCAAACTACACCAGAGCCTTCTAGTCTTGCAATGCTTGGAGGTGCTGCATTAGCTGGAATTGGTTATGCTGGAAGCAGGATGATTAGAAAAGTTTAATTTTCAAAAAACTTTATAATACACAAAGCTTTAAATAATATATGGATATAGTGAAAGACATAAATAATTACTCAAAATTGTATGTCTTTCCCTTGATAGTAAAGGCGCAAGTGAGGAAAAATCAGCGTCCTTTACTATATTATAGAGACAGAGCACTGGAAAAGGAAAAGAAGAAAAAGAAAAAATCGAAGATAAAAATGAGACTTATATAGGAAAGGAGGTAAAATGAAAAAAGTTGCTAATGTAAATGTAATTGGAGAGAAGAAGATTGGTTTAGTGAAAAATAAAAAAAAAAAGATTGATAATATAAATATTTTAAGAGATAATAAAACTGATTTATTGAAAAACAATAGAGATTGCAGATTTAATCTTAATTACATTAACATTATTTCTATGTTTCTAATATTTGCATTATTAACAATTTTAACTATCCCGAATGTAAGGTCTCTTGGAATCACTCCTGGCTGGACAACTATTAATTATCAAAAAGGACTTGAGCAAGAGGTTGATTTTTCTGTTTTAAATAATGAGCATAAAAATATTCAGGTTTTGTTGTTTACCCAAGGTGAATTAAATGAGTCAATAACTTTGTTCAATTCAACAGTTGAATTTTTGCCTAGTGAAGAAGCTAAATCTTTTAAGTACAGAGTTAATGTTCCAAATGAAATTGAAAATATTCCAGGTGTTCATGTTGCAGAAGTAGTTGCAATGGAAATTCCAAAACCTGGAGCAGGCGGAGGTTTTGTTGGAATTTCTCAAGTTTTAGTAGTTGTCCCATATCCTGGAAAATATTTGGAAGCTGAATTAAATATTTTAGATGCAGAAGCTGGAGGAAATGTTACTTTTATTATTCCTGCAATAAACAGGGGAAAAGTAGGTATTGGAGATGCAAGAGCATCCATTGGTATTTATACTGCTTTAAATGAGAAAGTAGGAAGTGTAGAGAGTGACAGTTCACAGGTAAAGTCAGGAGAGAGGAGCGAACTTAGTGCTAAATGGCTTGCAAATGTCAATCAAGGGAATTATCTAGCTAAAGTCACTTTGTTTTATGATGGAGAAACAAGGGCCTTTGAAAAACAATTTGCAATAGGAAGCCAAGCATTATCAATTGAAAGCATCATGGTGAATAATTTTAAATTAGGCGATATAGCTAAGCTAGAGATATTAGTCGAGAATAAATGGAGCCAAGAACTTATAAGTGTCTTTGCAAACCTTTTGATATATAATACTGATAACCAGGCCATGGCAGATATAAAATCAGCTAATGAAAACATTCCAGCTTTATCTAAAAAACAGCTTATTGCCTATTGGGACACTGTCGGTGTTTCAGAAGGGGAATATAATGGGAAACTTATGGTCAAATACGGGCAAAAATCAACAGACAAGAACCTGGTATTGAAGGTCTCTGAAGACAGTATTGATGTGTCTGGCGTTGGTTTTGCAATAAGGCCTAAATCAAGTGGAAAAGGCATAAGCTTGACTACAATACTTTTAGCATTAGTAGTTGTATTATTGATAGTCAACCTTGCTTGGTTTATTTTCTTCAAGAGGATGATGAAGAAAAAAGGGCAATAGAATTAATAGAAATAATAGTTTGATGAAATATTTTTACTTCTCCTCTAATTTTGGATTAATGTCAGAAATTAAACCACATCTTTTAAGACCAGCAAAATTATTTTTTGCGTACCTTACTTATTTTAATATGTAGAAAGCAAAAATAATTTTGGGGGTGCTCAAGAACCAAACACGCCATGGAATTTATTCCATGGT
>JAUYDD010000130.1 GCA_030704765.1 Nanobdellota archaeon
CCCTAACTTTTCATGAGTTAAGCAATAGGTTCGTATCTAATTTCATTTTTTCCATCAAAATTCTTGTAGTTTTTGGCACTTCTGAGATAATTTCCTTTTCCGATAATTTTATTTTGTATACTTTTGAAAAATGTAAGATGATATCTTTTGGTGAAAAATTGTTTAGTAATTTGTTTTTCAAAAGCATGCCGTAAATTAAATAATACATTTGAAGTGATATAAAATTGATAAACATCCATCCGTGTAGTTTAGAAGTATTCTGCATGTAAGTTTTGTCTGCTTCAAGAACATTTTTAAACGCATCAAACGCAGATTCGATATTAATTCTCGCTTTTAAAAATTGATACACTTTTTCACAAGAGCTCTTTTTTGAACTTACAATTACAGCAATAGTACCAAAGGTATGTTCTTTTTCATAAAATTCTTTCATAGACGTTTGTTTTTTAGAGATCCTATCAAGAAATGAATTTTCCTCTTCAGTTTTCAGCCGTTCATCAAAGAACAAAATTATCCTTTTTCTATCTTTCTTCATTTCTTTGTACCAAATGTGTCTGCCATCAAAGAAAAAATAACCATCGAATTTCTTTCTTTCAAAGTTTTTTATCAGCGAGTAATCTATCAACAAGCTGTTTCTTCTTAAGGGAAAAATAAAATTCAGCTTTCCTGCATTAAATATCCCTTCATTTCCTTCTGAGAAAAATCCCTTATCTCCAACAAAAGTAGCTTCTTTTATCTGAGTTTCTTCGATGAGATTCTTTATTGATGAAACATCTTTAATCGCCCCATCAATTATTCTGAAAAAAACAGGCATATTTTTATCCTTAGAAAATAAAAGAAGCATATTGAATTGTTTATGATACGTCTCTTCAGAATTATGCCCGCAAGATAATAGGTTTATGTTTTCTGAAGAGGAAAATATATGAGTTAAATCAACAATCAAGTTTTCAGACCCGAATTTCTGAGAGTTCATAAATTCGACTACCTTATCTCTTCTTGAACCAATAATATCAAGTAATTCGCTAACGCTTTTCGGGTTTAGTTTCGCATTTGGAAATAACTCTGATAAATGAGAATGTGCAAAATGATAGCCTAAGTTTTTTATAGGCGAATTTTCAAAAAAACGTAACACCGCAAAGGAAAGTATGCTTTCCCAATTCTCAGGGTAAATTCTTTTCAGATCTTTTTTTATATCCGCCCCGATTTTATTAATCAGCCTAGAAGCGCCATATTCTTTTACCGTAACTTCTTTTATTTCATCAAAGACCCTTTCATATTTTGGTCTCTTCAATCCTTCTTCAGTTATTCTTCCGAGATACTTTTCATTCTTTTTTACCGCTCTTCTCTTTTCAGGATCCCATACGCTTTTTATCTTGTACAGATAAAAGTTATTTCTTATTTTGTTAATCTGGGTTCCTTTTATCTTATGCTTCCTTACCCATTCAGGTAATTGGTGCTGTTTCATATTGCTTAATTAAGCAATATGAACTATTTAAATATTGTGGTTTTATACTCGATAGAACCTCATAAGAAGCCACCTATTGCTTAATTTTTGCCGAGTTAGGG
>JAUYDD010000170.1 GCA_030704765.1 Nanobdellota archaeon
CCCTAAAGGTTTTTTGCCACGGCAAAAAATCGCCTGCTGGCGAGTGTGGTTTGATTGGCCCTTGTTTTTAGGATGCTCAGAAATTAAAACAAACTAACATCCACATCTTAAAAGATGTGGTTTAATTTCTGACATTATAAATATTTTGAAGGAGTGTGTGTTAAAAATGTTAATAATGGTTATGGTGGTAATGATGTTATTTGTAAAAAATGTAATAATCCTTCTTGTAATCCTGAATGCCAGAAATGTAAATACTCTTCTGTTACTAATAGTTTATATTGTGAAAATAAACCAGACAGAACACATTATTCTTTTGGAGGAAATATGCAAGGAATTTGTGTTAATGGTGCTTCGATACCATGCCCTAATGAATGTCTTTTTACTTCTGAAAGCTGCAAATCTTGCGAATTTTCAGTAATTAATGGTGTTTATTGCAGAGATGCTATTATAGGAAAATTATGTGCTGTTAATGGATATGAATATCAAGGAGTTTGCAAAAATGGGAAGTGTGAAACATGTCCAACTTTATGCAACAATGAATGCCAGAAATGCATATTTGACCAAGGAAACATAAGATGTGGAAATTTTCCAGAGGGAGTTCCTTGCAATGATATAAAACTATATCTAGGAGATAAAATTATTAATACAGCTAAATCTGAAGGAGTTTGCATTAATGGAGTATGTATAATTTGCGACCCTGAATGCGATGTAAGCTGTGAAAAATGCGCTGATATTACAAATTTTCCTACTTGCCAAGTAGAAGAAGGTTCTTCTTGTTATGATTATATTCTTAATAGAGTTGGAAAGTGTGTAAAAGGTAGTGATGGAAAGGTAGTGTGTACTACAATAATTAAATAGAATTTTTGAAATTTTATCTTTAGATACATAACTGCTAAAACTCGTTGCCAGTGGATTCTTTAATATATCCTCTTTTCTTCAGCCAATCAATAGCTGCAGGAGTGTATTTGAATAAGATGTCTCCTTTGTCATCTCCTTGGAATTCCCAGGGCTCTACAATCACAATGTCTCCAGGCCTTATCCATAAGCTTCTTCTTAATGAACCTGGAATCCTGCAATTCCTAATTTTTTCATCAAAACATTTGACAATCATCCGGTTTGCACCTACTCTTTGTTCAACCATTCCTATAACTTCTCTTCCTTTTGGTATCCTCGCTCTTGTCACTTCATGCACTATTCCAGCTCCTGGTTTTACATATGGCTTATTCTTTTTTGCATGATTCTTAAAACGAGGTTCCATTATCCTAAATTTAAATATATATGGTTTAAAAATTCTTCTAATATTATAGCTATCAAAAAAACAATGTGCCACCACACACTAAAGTGTGTGGTTTGTTACAGGCACTTGTTTTTAGGATGCTCGAGAATTGAATGCAGGTAAACTACCTCATGTCAAGAACCATGGAATAAATTCCATGGCGTGTTTGGTTCTTGAGCACATCAGAAATTTTTTAATAAATTTCTGAGCGTACCAAAAAACTTCTGAAAGTTTTTTAGTATGCTCCAAAATGCCTTCTC
>JAUYDD010000175.1 GCA_030704765.1 Nanobdellota archaeon
TTCCGAATCAGAAAAATCGCCGATCAAACTCCATCCTTCAGGATGGAGTAGGCGATTACTTCAAAATCTCTAAAAGATTTTGAAGGTTCCAAAAAATCTTATGAAAGATTTTTTTGATTTCAGGAAATTTTTTTGATGATAAAAGGTTCATAGATTCACCTTTCTTATATTTTTAAGCTATTGAGAATTTATTATCAGAACAAAATTCTTCAACAAAATATTTAGGAGTTAAATATTCTCCTGTTGCTCTTTTTATCATCTCATTCCATTCATATAATTTACCTGGTGAAAAAACAAATTTTTTTAAAAAATCTCCTACTTTTGCATTTGATATCCAGGTTTTGTCCTTATTTAAAATATTATTATTAACATGGAACTTTATTTGAGAAGATAATAAATCTCCCATTAGATAATTATGATAGTATACTGGAGATGTTGTAAAATGGATTTTTGATGCCCAGTCTGGCTTGTCTCTATAAAAATCCAAAAGCTGGTATTTTTTAGCTAAATCCCACCATAATTTGTTTAAATTTTGACTTGGATTTTCATACAAGGCTTTTTCAAAGTTCAACATTACTTGAGACCATCTTGAAAAAACTAGTTTTTGAAGCTTGATTATTTTATTTAAGTCTTCTATTTTTTTCTTTTTTTTTGACATTTTAGAATATTTTTCAATGAAATCAGGATTAGTTGCAAATCTTCCGAATAATAAGGCAATAGCTTCTGTTGTAAAAATATGAGCTGCATGTCTTAGTAAAAAAGGGAGATCTTTATCAATATATTTATCATAAACAGCATGGCCTAATTCATGAAGTGTTGTGTCCATCCATCTTTCATTGTTCTTGACATTTTCTACTATTCTTATATCCCCTTCCCTATCAATATCCATGCAACAGGCATGCTGGTATTTATTTGGTTTTTCATATAAATCACTTCTTTTTAATACATCATCTATTGGAAGAGCTAGATTTTTGTAAAAATCTTCTGTAATTTTTATAACATCCAATTTTTCATAATATTTATCTAAATCTACTTTATAAATTTCAGGAGCTTCTTGAAAAAACAAATCATGGTAATGCCAAGGTTTTAATTCTTTTATATCATATCTTTTTTTTAATATTCCATCAACTTCTTTTTTTAATTTTTCAAAAGGTTGTTTAGTTAATTTATCAAGTTCGTCAAATAATTTTATTATATCATTTTTATTTTGTTCTGATAGTTCTAAACTCATTTCATAATAATTTTCAAAACCAAGGGATTTCGCTAAATTATTTCTTAATTTAACTAATTCTATTAAATCTTTTTCAATAATCTCCCCTTGTTTTTTTGATGCTTCCCAAGCTTGTTGCAATAGTGATGAGCTGTTTTCTTTTTTTAATATTTCTTTTATCTCATTATCTGTATATTCTTTTTTATTAATCTTTGCCCTGAATCTATTGAATTCTTTTTCAATTTTAGAAGATAATTCAACTATTTTTTTAATTAAATTAATATCTCCTTGGGAACCCAGATAGGAGTTATATAAAATTATAATCTGTCTTTTTAATTTTTGGTCTTTTATATTATTAATGTTTTTTCTATATGATTTTACTATTTCAAATTCTTCTTTGTTATTGTATATTTTTTCTATTTCCAGAGCTAATTCTTCATATTCTTTATAATATTCAGGTTTACCTGTTGTTATTGCATTAAAATATGCAATATTTGCATCTTTTGACAAGGGTTTTATTTTTAAGACATGACTGTCAATAAAGGTTTTGAGCTGTGTTTCTAACATGAATTATGAAAAATAACTAGGGATTTAAAGATTGCGGTTTGTAAAAATGTTAAGAATTTTATAAAATATTGTTCGAATTTTACGTATAACCTGGTTTTTTAACCTGTGTATATCAGAATATAAGTATATATAAAGCATCAAAATCTCGATAATTTATGGTTAAAAAGAACCTAGAAAAACAACACATACTCAAGGGTTGTTATAGAACCAATGAATGGTCGGAAAATTCAGGTATTTGTCGCAACTGTAAACTGAAAAATGATTGTGGTAAGATTGAAAAAATCAATAAGATCAATTAAAATTCAACAAATTCTATAAACCATTAAATAATTGTCTTTTTATTAGTGTAAACTTTATTTTTTTCTTTAGAGAAGTTCGAATAAACAGTTTTCTGAAGAGAAGTTTGAATAATTAATGTCAGAAATTAAACCACATCTTTTAAGATGTGGATGTTAGTTTGTTTTAATTTCTGAGCATCCTAAAAACAAGGGCCAATCAAACCACACTCGCCAGCAGGCGATTTTTTAGCTGTGGCAAAAAACCTTTAGGG
>JAUYDD010000177.1 GCA_030704765.1 Nanobdellota archaeon
TATTATGTTGTTGAAGGAAAGTTGGATAAGCATGGGAAGGTTAAACAGAAAGTCATTTTGTATCTAGGTAATATTCAACATATCTTAGATGTCTTTAAATTCTATAATACTAAACAAAAGAAGAATTAGTACGCAAGGCTGTTTCACGCATGCATGAGCCTTGATTTTAACTAGCTAGAGAAAAATTTTTATTGAAACATTATTTTTGAGAAATTTTTTTTATTAATATCTTTGTTTTCTCTATGATATCATCGGAAGCTCCTTCAGAAGGTATACCTATAATCTTGATTTTCTTTTCATCTCCAATGAGTTTTAAGAAAAATTGCGAGTCAAAATCATGGGAATTTATTATCCTGTTCTCTTTTAGATCTTCAAGTCTGATGATGCGTACATCATTCAATCCTTTGACAACATCCAATATCAAGAAATCTTTATCTGAATTAATTAAATCAACTAGCTGAAAGCTGTGATTTATTGAGATGAAATCAAGATTCTTCATATCAGATGCTAATTTTCCTCCTATTTCTTTTGCAAACGAGTCTTCTTTGATAAATTCATTTCCAAGGCAGAGAATTTTGAATTTAGACATAAATATAACATTTAAGAAAGATATAAAAACATTAGCAATTTTAAAAATATAATGAAAAAAAGTAGTGATATTAATGAAATAAGAGGAACGCTCCTAGTTTTATTAACAGCCATGATATCAGGAGTATCCATAGTAGTTAACAAGTTTTTTGTTGTAAAAATTGACCCTTTAATTTTTACAGCTCTAAGAGCTCTTTTTATTGGTTTAATTTTCTTAATAATCTCTTTATATGTTTCTAAAATTAATAAACAAAAGAAAATTAATAGAGTTTCATGGAAATATTTAATATTAATAGGAATCATTGGGGGAGGTTTAGCATTTTGGCTGTTTTTTACAGGTCTTAAAATTACAACAGCAGGAAGAGCTGCATTTTTACATAAAACACTTCCAATATATGCTGTAATTTTAGCAGTCATATTTCTTAAAGAAAAAATAACAAAAAAACAATTGATTGCAATGCTTATTATGTTATTTGGTTTAATTTTAATAGAATTAACAAATGTTTCATATGACATTAGAATAGGAGACTTGCTTGTTTTAGGAGCAACATTTCTATGGGCTATTGAAAATACGATTTCAAAAAAAGTAATGCTTGAAAAAGAAAGTAATTGGGTTGTAACATTTAGCAGAATGTTTTTTGGCTCCTTAGTATTATTTGCAATAATCTTTATTATTGGAAAAGCAAACTTGATTTTTTCATTAAATTCACAACAGATTATTTATATAATAATCTCAGGAGCATTGTTGTTTTTATATGTATTAACATGGTATTGGGGTTTGAAATACATAAATCTTTCAAAAGCTTCTACAATTCTCCTTATTGCACCAGTTATTTCTTTGATATTAGGATTCTTATGGTTAAATGAACAAGTTTTTATTTTGCAAATAATAGGTTCAATATTAATTTTAATAGGAGCATTTGTTATAGCAAGAATAAAGAGTGAGAGAAAAATTGAGGAAAGAAGTGAGAACATTTGATTTATCTAAAACTTCGCTTTTTAATGATGTATATTTATTTAATGCAGTTTTACTGCGTTGAATGGGAGTTATACGCAATCGGCTGGAGAATTATTATTTATGAGCTGGCTCGCTAAAAAACTTTATATAGCTCTCCATATTTATTAATGAAATGGCTCAAATAAAACCTAAAATATATTCAATCGAATACCCGAATGAAAAAATACTCTGGGAAGGAAAATCTACATATATTCAATTCATGAGATTTCTCTTTATGTATATTCCTACGTTCGTATTTTTTTTCATTGTTCTTATAGTCAGTGGAGCAGAGTGGATACTACTTACATTTGCATTTATTACCCTTTTGTTGTTTATCTTAATATTGTATAGTCCGGCATCTTCGAGTTATTATTATTTTATTACTACTCATCGAATTATCATCACTACCTTCAATCCGCGTGGCGGAGGCTGGTTTGCTTCTTTAGAAGAGCGAAGTTTATTTTTTTCTCCCAACATTAAGGAAAAGCCCGCTTTACTGAATAAAGAACTGGGAAAAAGAAAACTAATGTTTCCGCCTAGAGTGAATATAGAAACTAAACTGGGTGAAGGATATATTGTTAAAATTCAATTGAAAAAACTTTTCCTAGACTGGTTTGGTAGAAAAAGTATCATTCTGGTAACATCTGTTCCTAAACAGAGAAATATCCTCTTGAATTATCTTTTTGGAGCAAGAAATTCTCCATTTATTCTTGCCGGATTAGAAAACGCGGACAAAGTATATAACATTATTAAAGAGAATCTGAAATAAAACGCTCGCCAGCCCCTACTTTCTTTACTTTACTCTAGCCGACTTTGATTTTTTGCTCTTTGAGCACCATTGCATTAAAAATCAATCCTCGCAAAGCTCGGAGAATAGAACAGCACTTAACCGACTACGCTCACTTGCAGTTCGCTCCGTCCAAATTGCTCGCCACTCAAAAATTTCTCAGCTCTGATTTTTCACGGGTTACCGAAAAATCGAGGAGAAATTTTCAGGAGGGCTCGCAACTTCGGTTAAGTGCATATGTCATACTCAATTAAAGTATACTTTAAAACCCCCAACCACCAGCACATTAACCCACTTTCTCAACAGCATAAGCATAATGTATCTTAACTTTATCACCAACTTTTGCATCAGGAACTAAAACATCAAAAACAATCCTTTCTTTTCTATCATGCCCAACAATTAACATATTCCCTTTTCTTTCAACTACTTCTGCCATGTTTATCCTGCATAAATCTTTAAAACTTTCAGGAGCTTTTCCATACATACCCTCACCGTTATTTATTATTCTATTATGCTCTTTATTCCAATATCTTCTAATAACTTCAAAATCCCACATATCTTTATTCATTTTTTCTGCAAGTCTTTTAATCCTAGTAAAGGCAACTGGAAAAGATTTTTCTAAAATTTCTCTACTAGGAGATTTTCCCTCTAAAAACTTTTTATTTAAATTATTATATTCTTCCTGTGATAAATTTCCCCTTTGTAATATTACGAAAGCACATGGAAAAGCATATTTAAAAAAATAAAGTTCAGGAAGGATCTGTCCTTTTTTCTCAGGCATTCTAACCTCCAACTAATTCAAAGAACTTCTTTGCATCTTTTTCAGGAATTTTAGTTATTATTATTTTATTACTCACAATAACATAATCCCCAATTTCTAAATCATCAATTATACTTAAATTAACAACTCTCTTTTCATTTGGATATTTAATAATATATCTGTTTTTTGATATTTCAATAACTTTTCCAGGAATTGATAAGCACATTTTAATTTTTAGCTATCGATAAATAACTTTAGTTATTTTAATATCTTTCCCTTCTACAATATCAGGTTCGTGAGAACATTCTGGACAATCGTAAATAACTAAATCATGGAGCCTTTGTAAAACTCTTGCTTCTCCAATATAACCGCATAAACACTTAATTTTAGAAGGAATGACTTTGACTTCAACTTTCCAGCTAGTATGGCTGGTCAAATGCTCTTTTAAATGCCCTGCATCAATTTCTGCTAAATCCCCTAATTCGATTTCAATAGAAATAACCTTATTTTTATTAGGAACTTGTTTTATTATATTTTCAATGAAATAATGGTCATGCATTTAGAAATTCAAAGTTTTTTGGCTTACTTTGGCCTCTATTTTTATATTTAACATTTTTATTAACCTTTCAATTAATTCATATTGAGATTGATGAAAGTCTATCATTTTATTTTTAGATTTTTCAATATTAAAAAATTCTCCTTTATCAACTTCAGGGAATTCTATAAAATTATTTGATTTTGATGGATATTCAAGTTTCACCAAGCTATTACATTTGAAATTTATGGGATTATTATTTAAAAAAGCCCAAGCATGAACTATTTTTCCAGATTTTTGTTTTATATTGCCAAGTTCAGTGTATGAATCCTTATCTTCAGGAGGTTTTATTCCTGTTTCTTCATAAAATTCTCTTTTAGCTACTTCAAATAAATCTTCATTAATATCATCTTGCTCACCTTTAGGAATTCCCCAAGAGTCTTTGTTCTTCCAAAAAGGCCCTCCAGGATGAGTTAAAAAAAGTTCAAAAATATTATTCTTGAATCTATACATTAAAAGACCTGAACTTGTTTTAACCATTGTAAAATATAAATTTAATAGATTAGTATACTTTTTAAATTAGCAGCCTCGCTTCTCTGTTAACTTATCAGTTGGCGTGATAGCAGAGGGAATAAAAAATATTTGAAAAAAACAACTATCAAATAAAAGAAAAGATTTTAAAAGAAGAAAATCATAATTATAGTAATGAAAAAGAGGGTGAAATGGTAAAAAAGAAAGATTTTACTAACAAAACAGTTATAGGAGTAATAGGAGTTTTATTAACTATTTTTGGGATTATAGGATCAATCCCAGTTCTACAAAATAGACAATATTCTTGGTTAATAATAACCGCTATTGCTGTAATTTTTGGAGTAATTTTAGTGGCCTGGTCATTTAGTGATTAAAATGGATGAACAATTAAAGAGAAAAAATGTTTTAGATTTACAATTTCAAAAATATTTAACTATCGCTTCAACTTCAATTATCAAAAAAACAATGGGCCACCACACCCTAAAGGTTTTTTGCCACGGCAAAAAATCGCCTGCTGGCGAGTGTGGTTTGATTGGCCCTTGTTTTTAGGATGCTCGAGAATTGAAAACTGTAACATTTGCTACGACCACA
>JAUYDD010000182.1 GCA_030704765.1 Nanobdellota archaeon
TTTTCTGTGCAGAAAATTCTTCTGAAAGAATTTTCATGCATCCTAAAAACAAGGGCCAATCAAACCACACTCGCCAGCAGGCGATTTTTTAGCTGTGGCAAAAAACCTTTAGGGTGTGGTGGCCCATTGTTTTTTTGATAACGATTATGAATATACTGTCATATTCTAAATCTCTAATTCTGTCTATCTCCTTCTGTAATTATAATAATTAAAATTTCAAATAAGTCTAATAAAAAAAGAAAACAAAAAAAAGAATAATAAAAAATTTATAGCTTCTTACGCAGTAGTAGTTCCACTAGTAACTTCAGGATAAGTTGTCTCTGTGTCTTTATCAGTTGCAACTCCAGTCAATACTTTTTGGACAGCATTTTCAGTGTCTGCAGCATTGTAACCTGCTACAAGCATTGCTATCTTATTAGCATTATAAGGAGATTCAACAGTCTTGATTATGTATCCACCAGCGCTAACCTTAGTTATTGCACTAAAGTCATCTCCGCACAATGGACTATCACTGCCAAGTATCTTAGCAGCAACACTGTTGATACAACTTCCTCCGACAACAAGCAAGTTCTTGTCTTTTACAGAATCAACTTCTGTATCTTTTACAACAAGCACTTGACCACCAGTTCCTGTACCTCCACCAGCTCCGGGTGTAACAGTAGCAGCTTTAGCTGTGAATAATACATCCAAGAGCATTTGAGAATCTGGATAAGCAATTGTTGCTACTCCATTCTCATTAGTCCTATCCTCTTTTGTTGTTAGTGTACCATATTGGTCAACACTTTGTTTCTTGTAAGTATCACTACTCCAAGTTACCCAACCTGAGTTTGAACCATTGAAAACAGGGTCTTTAATAGATATCTCGTTTGATGAGATTTGTAAAGGAATACAAAGATAGTTACCATAACTCGCATCATTCCATCTTTTAGGTTCAATGACCAATATAGCAGCGCCGAATGTTGCACTGAAGCTACAACCTGGATTATTCAAACCATAAACTAAAGGATCAGTTACACCGGTTGTATTCCAAGTGATTCCATTAACTGTATATGTTTGACTTGCATTATGTAGCGTAGTCCCAGTTAAAGCTAGTGTTGTCAAGCCATCAGGAAGAATAACACTAGTAGCATTAGCTACTGTTGTAGGAGCCATTAAAGCTAACCATCCGCCATTCTTTAGTTTTATTCTTGGGAATAAAGCTTTAACACCGCCAGCATTCCAAGTTATATTCACTAAAGGTGTTGCAGCAGGATTTACATTAATAGTATAACCTGTACCTCCAAACATAGATACACCAGTTTTTATGAATGTACCTGTTGAATTTGTTAAGGTGATAATTTGTTTATCTCCTGTTAATACATCTAAAAATTCAACAGTTCCTGTTGCATCTGTAGATGTTGCACTTATACTAGAGACTTCTAATATAGCACCAGCATCACCAGCATTGACAACAATATAGTCTCCTTCTCTTGAAGCTTCTCCTTCATAAACATGGATTTTACCTTTGCCATTACTAGTGACAGTAGATTGCCATGCTAATAATGGTGCAGCTCCGCTTGAAGAAGTATCGTTATCATAAACAAAAGTTACTTCTTTTTCAGTTGCTGATTTAGCTCCTGTTAATTTAACATAAGCATATTGTGTATTATCTGTTCTTACTGTTATCTTTCCTCTGTTTGTTGAATCAAGAGTAGGTGTTGTTCCAGCTAATGTTACTTTCATACCTCCAAAAACAGGGTCATTATAAGATTCACCAGCAGCTAAATGGTCTGTCTGGGATTTTGGCATACCTACTGCAACTTTTATTGCAGAGATAATTCCATTTCCAGCAGCAGTTATTGTTGCTTCAGTACCTCTTATAGTTGTTTCATCAGCACCAGTTTTTACAGCTTGTCCATTCACTAGTTTTAATGTGTTAGCACCAAGAATTAATTCTGTTTGTCTAACATCACCAGCAAATACAGGATGTATAACATCTTTTACATAGATATTCAATCCTCCAGGATAAGCATATGTGCTTCCTTTAGTAACTGTCTTACTTATCCCATCTACTTTTAAAGTACCATGAGATGAGTCAGATGTAGTTACTAGTTCAATTGTGTGCTCAGTTTCAGCAACAGTTACTTTTGCTTCTTCTCCGCTTTTTACAGTTGCAGTTTCACCTGAACCATATAAGTAAATTGTCATATTAGTTGAGCTAGTGCCTATAACATAATCAACACCAAGAATATTTATTTTCTGGCCTTGTACATTTGTAGGGTCAGAAACATTAACGTTTTTGTTGAATGATAAAGTATAGTTGTATAATGCACCAGCTGCAGTTTCAACATTTAAAAGTATTGTTGGATCTTTTATGTCTCCTCCTGAATTACTGAAAGCAGAAGCAGCACTACCCATCATAACGGTTTGCGTGTATGTATATTTTGTTCCAGTAAGGTCTGTGAACGTGCCATCAACTAAAACATTTGGAAGTTCAGATGATGATACAGAAGTTCTTCCAGCACTAATCTGGTCTCCATAATATAGTTTTCTTGATGATGTACCAAGATTTATACTATCTCCGCCAGTAGCAGTTGTTGTAGATCCACCAGTTGTTGTCACACTTACCATTGCAGTAAGTTTTTGAGAAACATCAACAGCAGCCATTACATCACTGTAAGCGCCACTTGAACCAACAACTACAACTCCATCAGCTGATCCACTAGAAACAAAAGGTGCAGGATAATTGCTTGCAGCAGCTGCAAAACCTACAGTGCTCGAAAGCATAACTGCACTAGCTAACACAGAAGCTACTTTTTTATAATTAAATTTCATTATTTATTAACCTCCTTTCAACAATAATAATCATGTAAATCTATTTTAGCATAAATTCACTTGCTTTATAGATTCTTTAATCTGTCATCTCTTTATGAAGAAACTGTCTATTCTAGCCAGTTGAAATCATTTAATATTACTTAAATGACAATTAACCAAATAAAAAATCCTTTAAAAAGCTTTCTAAGGTTTTTTTCTCGAGAATGAAAAAATAAGGTTATTTTTTGATATTTGTTTATAAATACTATGTTGTCATGTAATAAAAGTAACATATAGTCTATAGGCAATTTTATTTATTTTTTAATTGATTTTTATATATTTTTTAAATACTCTATATTTTTTTACATATATGTTATTTTAATATACCTAACATAATTATATACATTACAGATATATGGAAAAATTTATATACTATGCCTATCTTAATAAATAATCAGCGTCGAAAAAATAAGATGGCAAAAAATACTAAGACTATAAACATCTCAATTTCAGGAAAAGAAGGCACTTTTTCATCTATTTTTTCAAAAATCAAAGGAGAAGGAAAAAATTCTGATGTATCTAAACTAAGGCATTTATTAAGCAATGAAAAAGCAAGGCTTTTGCATATAGCTAAAACAAAACAACCTGAGTCTATATATAAATTAGCTAAGCTATTAAATAGGGATTTTAAAGCAGTCAGGCATGATATTAAGATTTTAGAAGAATTTGGTTTTATTGAATTAGTCACTTCTAATAAAAAAAACAGGGAATTATTGCGGCCTGTTGTTGATGCTGATAAAGTTGTTATAACTATATCATTATAAATCAGCATGTCTGCAGACATGCTTCCTTCTAGTAATTAAACATTTGCTGATTTTTGCTCTGCAAAAATCAGAGATTAATTGAAAATCAGTCGCTTTCAGACAGCCTGATTTTCTAATGTTGAGAATTGAAAACCTCATGCTTTATCATGTGGCCGTAGCAAATGTTACAGTTTTCAATTCTCGAGCACAAGAAAATTGTTTTATGCAATTTTCTGTGCAGAAAATTCTTCTGAAAGAATTTTCATGCATCCTAAAAACAAGGGCCAATCAAACCACACTCGACAGCAGGCGATTTTTTAGCTGTGGCAAAAAACCTTCAGGGTGTGGTGGATTGTTTTTTTGATGTTACAAAAGTAACAAATAATTGTTACGAATGTAAACAAAAGGTTTATAAATAATTATTACTTTTGTAATAACATATAATTACAATTGTAATAAACTAAAAATTAGAATCTGGAAGCTTGAAATGAAAATAGAAGAGCATGAACAAGCATATGAAGAGCACCTCAGCCATATAAATAAGGCAATTGAAGAAGGGCTTGAGGAAAATCAGAGAAACGCCGGATATAATGTGTCTCAAGGGGCAGTTGAATTGTTTGCAATTTACCTCCATAAGCTGAGGCTGTTGCAGGACTCTGGCGACCAGTTAGACCATAGAATCTTCAAAAACAAAAATTTGATTGAAAAAAGGATTCCTCCTGATTTTCCCAACAAGAAAAAGATACTCGAATTAATGAGGAATATAGAAATGGACAGGAACATAATATGCTATGGAAAAAGAAAGCCTCTTGAAAAAATTGAGGAATTGATTGAGATTTTCCAGGAGTTAAGGAAAATAATAAATTTCAATTTAAAAAATCTAAAAGGAGGGCAAAAACCTGAAGATGGAAAAAAGTAACTTAATCTCTTATGCAATGGATTTTGCATCATATTTAGTGAGCAAAACAGCAGATATCAACAGAGTTATTTTATATGGTTCAGTTGCAAGGGAGGATTCTGATGAAGAATCAGATGTAGATATTTTTATTGATGTTAACAAAGTGATTGAGGCAAAAATCCAGAAAAAAACAGAAAAAATCCTTGATGATTATTACAAAACAAAAAAGTATAAAGAATGGTCCTTAAAGGGCATTTCTAGCACAATTTCTGTTATAGTTGGAGAGTTAAACAGCGAGGATTGGAAAGGCCTTAAAAGAAGCATCATTAATACAGGGATTGTTCTTTACGGAAAATATAAATCAGAAGTTGAAAAAACTCACCAGTACACAATATTTTCATTTGAGAATATAAAGCCTGACAAGAAAAGAATTGCTGTGTTCAGGAAACTTTTCGGATTTAAAATCAGAAATAAAGAGTATCCTGGGATGGCTGATAAAATTGGTGCTATTCGCCTTGGAAAGGGAGCTTTGCTCGTTCCTGCAGAGCAGGTAAATAAGTTAAAGAGATATTTTCAGGAAAAGAAAGTAACAGTAAGATTATATGACTTATGGTCTGACAGTAAATTAAAATAAGTCTTAGGTTCTTTTAGGCCAAGTATCTTTGTTTGTTCTTTCGAACTTGAATTAAAGCATATTGCTCAACAAGACCATGTTTATTCAGGCTTTGGTATGAGAATTTAGGAAGAGGTATTAGCAGGTTTGATAATACTGCAAGTTATAAAGACTTAATATTTTTTAAGAATAAAGTTAATTTTTTCTTAACATTTATATAGTATATTTTTCTATAATAAATATGAAAAAGAGTGTCATGGCCCTAGTTGTATCAAGCATATTTTTAATGTCATTATTTTCCTTAATGCTAGTTAATGCCATTGAACCAGATAAAGATTATAATGGAGATGGAAAAATGGATGTAAACGATAAGTATTATCTTTATGGTTATGATTTGGATGATTATGCAAAACTATCCACAGATTCTCAAGCTGGTATTTTGGTTGGTGATAGGTACAAGCATTTTATGCAAGGCCTAATGGATTCTATTGATGAGAAAAAAGTTGGAAAAGAGGCTGCTGAAAAAAATTTAGATAAACTGTTTGAGTTATGGATTAAAAAAAATGATAAAGGTGATTATATATTATCAGATATAGCAAAAAACAAGATATGGGAAAAGTTTGATTCATCAAAAAAGAACGAATATTTAAAAAAAATCATAAATAAGCTTTTTAATGAAAAATATAAAGGTGCTTTCAAAGACCCATCAAAGATGGGAATCAAAGAAGTAAGTATTGATGATAAAGACAATAAATTAAAATGGCAAGGAAACAAATTAGGGACTGTTGATAAAGATGGGAAATTCGTATCATGGATTGATCTTGAAAATCCTCCAAGATGGCTGAATAAAGTAGAGTTCAAGAATAATAAATTCACATTTGGATTTTTTACAGGTAGTTCTAATAAAGAAGTTAGCTTTAATGCAGGAACTATTGGGCAAAATGGAGAAGTAATAGGTCCTGATGGAAAAGTTATTGGAGTGAAGATGAATAATAACATAAAGAGTATAAGATTAGTCAATAATGCTCTTGAAATAGAATATATAATAAAAAATAAAGAAGGACAAGAAGTCACTAATAAGATAATATTAAGAGAAGAAGATTTCAAACAAGCAACTGGAACATTCTCAGATTTATTTAAAAGCCTTAAAGATCCTATCACAGGTCCAATTATAAAAGACTTATTAGATAGAATGAATAAGATTAATGCAGATAAAGGAAAAGTTAATGTAAATGGTGTTTTAAGAGATTTGAATGGTTTGGGTTTTGATTTATTTTTATCAGGAGGAATTGAAAATCAATTGAATGTAATGTATGTTAAATCTAGAGGAAAAACAGAAAAAATAGATTTAAATTTTGGTGAAGATGGAAAACTTAAAGCAAGTCTTTCAAATGGTGCTAGTTTAGTTACAACTGATTCTAAGGGAAATGTTCTTGTTGGATATACACAATTTTTTAGTGCAGGAGGAATTGTTGATAAGAGTTTTAATAGTGATTCTTCTTTATTAGAATACAATAAAAACCATCCTGATGCAAAAAAAGAAGATGAAACAGGTGAGTTTATATTTGGAGATGATGGATATATACAAGCTGCTAAAAATGGTATTGTTCAGGTAAATGGGCTTGGAAAAGCATATACAGCAAGAGATGAATTCATTGGAATAGATATTCATAGAAATCCTTATATTGACGCTGTATTAAAAGGAGATGTTAAAGCAATATCAGAAGCAATAGCAAAAGAAGGTTATAGAGCATTAGAAGAAATACTTGGAGGTGAGATTGATTTTAATGAAATTGCAAAAGATCCTAATAAATATTTGGATAGATTAAAATATTTAAAAAATAATCTAGATATAAAGAAAAAACTAATAGATATATTAAGAAAAAATCTAGAAGATCCAACTATTGCAATAGACTTGAAAAGAGAGCTTGAAAGAGCATTGGACATTGGATTAAAAAATTTTGAGAGTAGCACACAAAATTTTGGAGATCTTATATTAGCTAATAGCAGAACTGATCTTACTCCTGAGGAGAATCTTGTAAGACAAAATGCAGAAGCTGATTTAAGCAGGTTAATAGACATGACTGTTAGGGATATATTATCTGATTCTAATAGAATGCAGACATTGATCTCTGGAACTCCTGAATCTAAACAAAAAGCAGTTGAAGAAGTTTTGATTAAAAACGCACAAACAATTTTTCAGAATTATATTCATAATTCTTTGACACAACCAATAATTGATATAGTTAATGCGAATAAGAATAAAGAGATTGACCCTGTATTAAAAGCAAGAATTGAAGAACTTACAAAAGACGCGTTTAATAGATATATATTAAAAGGCGAGGATATTAAAGATTCATTAAAGACTAGTATCTTAAATAGAGATTCTATTAATTTAATATTCAAAGACCAACCAGAAAAAGCAAGGGATATAATAAATAAAATTGCTGATGATAGCTTTTTGGATAAATTAGCAAATTCAATTGATGCAGCTTATAAAATTGAGTGGACTGGTGGTAGAGAAATAGTTGAAAATTCTATTAATGAATTTCTTAAAGATATAAACACAAGACCTCAGGAACTTGGAAATCGAATAGTCATGGATATGAAGAATAGAGAGGTATATGCAATTGGAAATAAATACATTAGATTTGACGCACAAGTTCCTTTGAATAAATTCACTGCTTATAGCAGTTCTACAAATAAAGAAGACTCGATAGTCTTGATGAGCAATGGAAAATATGTTGCAAGTTTTAGAGGAAAAGAAACTTATCAAGCAAGAATTGTTCCTACTGCAAATTATTTTTCTATTGATACAATTATTAATTATAATAATCCTAATTTTCAATTAAAACTAGATAATCTTGGCCAAGGTTATAGATTATATAATCCTGGAATGACAGTCAGGACAGGAAGGACTATAACAGGAAGTGTTGTTGGACCATTGTTTGGAATATTACAGATGCAGTTTCCACTCGGACTAGTTAATATTCAAGGTTCATTAGAATCTGATCCAGGGTCAAATCCTAATGCAGCATTATCATTCCAATTTATATTGGGTATGGATAAGGGAAGGATATTTAATAGAATAATGAACAAGCAATTAAGAAAGAAATTTGGAGAAAGCGATATACCATTGAGTGCGTTGACTTCAGCAGTACAACCGGAAATAAATAAGGGGCTTGCTAAATGGTTTGAAAAAAAAGATAGTTATGAAGAATATCAGAGGTTTATTGGTATTGCAGATGAAGCATTTAAGTTTAAAGATGATTATAATGTCAATATTCCAAGAGAACAAGAATTAAGAGACGCATTTACAATAATAAGGACTATACAAAGAGACCAAAGAGGGAATTATTATGTTCCTGATGTACAAAAAATGTTTAATTTTTTAAGCAAACAAAAAATGTACCAAGGAAGCAGAATAACAATAACAAATACTTATATTCAGGTGAATAACAACAGGTTTACTGATGCTGATCCAGCATTATTCAGGACCCTTGTTAGAGCAGGTTATTATGCAAAAGGTTATGTACCAAGAAATATTCCATTAAAATAATAGACCCAAAGTAATGAAGATGAATATGAACAAACAGAAAAAAAGAAGTATTGCAATATTTTTATTTTTTTTAATTGTAATTATAAATAATATTCTAGCTCAGAGCACTAATATAAATGATTATACAAAAAACTATCCAGGTGAAAATACCAATGAAAAGAATATTCAGAAATTCATAGACTTAAGCAGTGAAGACAAGAACAAAGTCTGGGAAGAGAGCAGAACATTAAAATTCAGTGGTGAAGTTGAAAGAGATTTATTAAGCCAGCAGGCGATTCAAAAAATATACAAAGATAGATTGAAAAAAGATCTTGCAGTTGGTGCTGAAAAAATGATAATACGAACATTGGGAAGCATTCTTTATCAAGAAATGGAAAAAGAAGGTGTGTTTGAACAATTGGGAATCAAGATTGATAATATAGACCAGTTGAAAGATCTAGCTAAAAAAGCAGGAAAAGATATTGATGTAGTATTAGCAACTCAGATTGAAAGTGTTGAAGGATTTGGCAGCAAGGACCTGGCTTGGTCAACAAAAGGAAAGAATATTATAGGAAATGGAAAGACTTATCTTAATGTAGATAAACTTCCGTATGGAGTTAATTCTATAAAATATGATGAATCAAAAAAAGTATTTATATTAAAGACAAAAGATGGCGGAGAGCTTGTTTTAGGAGAAGGGGCAACTAATGAAAATGGAAATGTGAACATGCTTTCTAGTTTAACTGAAAAAAGCCCATTAAGAACAGCACTTGCACCTTTTGCTGATCCTAAAAAACCTTTAGGATTAGAGAATTTCATAATTATTGGAGATAAAGGGCAGGTTGTTTTAGGCAAGGACAATATTGAAATAAAAGGTGATGGGATAAAAGTAAAATACGGAGAGTTTGTTTTTGGAAGAAAACAAGGAGAGAAATCTGCTACAAGCATTGTTAAGTTTTATGAAGATGAATTTATTATGAAAGGAATTGAATTTAAAAGAGAAGGATATGTAAGAGTTGGTTCAACTGATTATGAATTTACTGTAAATTTTGAATCAAATCCAAATAATGTAGCGTATTCTAAGAAAAATTTTCTTAATATGTATGGAGAAAATTCTGCTGTTGGAGGAAAAGGGAATATAGAAGTTTTGAGGAATTTGAATAGTTTAAGAGGTTTTGATTGCAATGGATTCAGGGTTAAAGCAGGAGATATAGATTTATCTTTTAAAGAAAATGGGGTTTATAAAGGGAATAAAAATTCTTTTAAGAATTCTTTTACTATAGATAATATTTATACTATTTCAGATGAAAAACCTGTTGAATATCCTTTTAAAATAGTAAAATCTGCTGATGGTACTTATAAGTTTGAAGCAGCAAATTTTATAGCAGGAAAAATAACTGCTTTAGGTAAATATGGAACTTCAGTAGATGTTTCATTAGTAGTGGATAAAAAGGATTTAGGTAAAATTAAAGAAAAAGTACAAGGTGCTTGGTTCTTTCCTAAATCATCTTTGGTTGAATCTTTAAAAGATTCTAGTTTTTCTTATAATATAGATATGTATGCACCATTTGAAGGAACAGCAAGCATGAATCCTGATTCTAAAATTAAAAATGAAGTGATTATACCTGAACTTAGAGATATGCTAAGCAAAGCACTTGTTTCAAAAGTTATTAATCCTAAACTCAATGATCCTAAATTTGTCGAAATTTTTGGCAATAGACAATTATCTCAAGAAACAAATAATCTTATAGATAGCTTGACTCAAAAATTCATAAGCCAAGTACAAGCATCAAGGGTAGGAAGTGGAAAATATTCTTTTAAAATAACTAATAATCCTGGATATTTACCTACAATCTCAGTACTAATGCCCGGAAATAAAGAAAATACTATGGATCTTGATAATAATGAAAATAGCTTAATTAAGGATATTTTAGATATTAGCCTTATTATTCCCGATATAGGTAGTACTGCTTATCATGTTCGTCTTTTGGATAAAGATGTTCCTAAATGGCCTGCTGATCATTTAAAAGAATTATGGTATAGATATCTTGGACAAAAACCTTCTTCAACATCAGCATATTTACCTGTTAAAGATGACTTGGATTTGATTAAAGAATTTTTGAATAAAAGAACTACAAAAAAGAATGATTAAACTTATTTTTTATCATAATACTTTCCTTTATCAGAATCAGGATTTTTACTTGTATAATGATTTAAAACTTCGTTTATAACATCTCCAATATCTTCAGCTATATTGACTTTTTCCATATTTGATAATGCATCGAGTTCTTTTAGAGTCTTATTTAAATCATAAGTCAAATAACCAGCTCCACCTAAAGTCATAGCACCAATCAAACCATATACCATTAATCTTAATCCTTTTCTTTTTTTAGGTTGTCTAGAATTAGACAAAGGATTTGATTTAGGATTTTCATCAGCTATATCTTCAAGTTCCATTCCTGGAAGTGTTAATTGCCTTAAGTTTTGTCTTGCCATATTGTTATTTTCTGTTTTATATTTTATTTAATCCTTAATTTTTAGATAGATTATATAAGTAATGCTAGTATATAAATCTTTTGTTTTTGTAACTATGCAGTAGTTATAAAATAGGGATTTTAAAGGCTTATTTTAAGAGTAATTCAAGAATCCTTTCTACATTTGATTTTTTATCCCATTCTTCTTTTTCTTTTTGTCTTTGTTCAGGAGTCTTTTTTGCTTCCTCTTCTTTTCTTAATTTTACATTCTCATCATAAATTTGGTTTTTGTATTTGGTGTCAAAATACAGTACTATGCATTCTTGCAAATTATAATACCTTTTGCTATTTGAAGATATTTTTCTACCATAAAAATCTTCAAAATATTTATCATTACTTAATATCTCTGAAGCTGCATCGAAAGCAGGTAAAAAGGGTGAAAGAAGAATTGTGTTAACAGCATCGCCAATATCATGAGGATTTTTTAATTGATTTCTAATGTCAACTGATTCTTTTTGATCATAATATACTTTATTTATTCCTCTTTTATCTTCATTAGAAAAAGTATAAAAAGCTCTTCTTGGATCTTTGTATATGCTATTTACTCTTGCTAAAAGTGTAGATTTTTTTAATTCTTGAGTCAAAGCTTTTTTTTCTTCACCTTCTGCATTAGCTGCTTTTTTATATGCTTCAAATCCTTGTTTCCAGATATCATATGTAAGAACTGGTTCTTGTGCTGCAGCTGCTACACTTGGTGACATTAAAGACAATGGTAAAGCTAAGATTCCAGTCAGAAATTCTCTTCTTGAAAGTCCGGAATATTCCATGTTTTGTTAATGTCAGAAATTAAACCACATCTTTTAAGATGTGGATGTTAGTTTGTTTTAATTTCTGAGCATCCTAAAAACAAGGGCCAATCAAACCACACTCGCCAGCAGGCGATTTTTTAGCTGTGGCAAAAAACCTTTAGGG
>JAUYDD010000186.1 GCA_030704765.1 Nanobdellota archaeon
TAAGTGCTACAAAAGAGGAAAATATGTTTCATGAGGCAAAAATGAAGTTTTGGATTTATAATAAAATTAGAGAAGCTACAAAATTTAATAATCAGATTAGAGAAAACTAAGGCAATGATAAGGGGTCATGCAACACAGCAATGGGCAAGCAAAGGTTAAGAAGTGGTGAAAAAGATTACAAATCCTGCAGATTTCCCAAATTTATAGGGAAATGTTCAACTACTGAAATCAACAGCAATCTTTAAAAACCTTTATTTATATTTAGATTTATGAAAATAATAGGATTTAACCTTTCAAAGGTTTTAGCTGAAAAAAAAGAGAAAGCACCAGAAAGAGTGCAGATTAATCAAAATATTGATATAAAGAATATTGTTAAAGAAAAAATACCTATTTCTCAAAATGAGATATTAGTTTTGAGTTTTAGTTTTACAATTAGTTATTCTGGAGATTATGCTAAGATTGAGTTTGTAGGAAATATTTTACTTATGCCTGAAAAAGACGAATTAAAGAATTTCTTAAAATCCTGGAAAGACAAAAAGATTCCTGATGAAGCAAGGCCTCCCTTATTTAATTTTATTATGAACAAGTGCAATATCAAAGCTTTGACACTAGCTGATGATTTAGGCTTACCCTCGCATATTCCAATGCCCAGAATAGAACCAGAAAAATAATAATTAGACTAATTCTTTCAACTTTCCAAAATTATATTCTTTATTATCTTTATTATCATAAATAATCACCTTAAATTTAAGTAAAAACTTTCTATCAATGATAAAAAAATCTTTATCCTCATGCATATCTTTATTTTTTAAGTCATAGCCTGGAAAAACAGGTGAAAAACTTGGTAAAACATAGGCTATTTTATTTTTCCAGATTCCTGTTAAAAAACATTTAAATTTTTCATTCTTATATTCATCACTCAAACTTAAAGCAGGATGTAAATGTCCTAAAAAAATAATTTTTGATTTTGATATAACCTTTTTATCTATTAATCTGTCTCCATGTAGGAATAAAGCTCCACATTCAAAAAAATAATCTTTTAGTCCTATTTCCACTTTTTTTAATATAGGCATTAATAAACTATCATGATTTCCCTTTATTATTACTATTTCTTTAACTTTTTTCCCTAAATATCTAATAATATCAAGTACATATCTCCATTCATTATTAGTTATTTCTCCAAATTCATGTTTTAAATCACCTAAAATAACTATTTTATCAAGATTTATTTTTTTTAATTTTATTTCATTGAATATTCTTTCAAACTTTTCAATGATTTCATTATAGTATATTTTAGGTAATATTTCTTTTTCACCTAAGTGCAAATCTCCTATTACAAGTGTATTTCCAATAATAAGCGAATCTTCTAAAAATATGACTTTTTTGTTTATATTATCAAATCTTTCCATTATTTAATTAAAAATAATGCTTTTAATAATATTGCCCTTAATAATATTGATAAATAAAAGAGTTGTTTGTGTGTTTGTTTGTTGTAAACAGACAAACCAACAGAGGTTTTAGATAAAAATGCCAATAAAACACTTGTTTAAACAACTGTTCCAACACCTGTTCAAACACTTAAAAACAAGAATTTAAACTTTATTATTTATCTCTTCAATTATCGCTTTATGCATCCTTTTCATGAATTCTATCTTATCTTCGATTTTGAGTAAATCAGAATATCCCTGTAAAACTAGGTTTAGTGCAAAAGGGCTAGGAAGATTAGTATGAATCCTTTCAATATTAATTATTCCATCATCTATCATTTTTACAATAAGTTTGGCATTATATTTATCCATCAAATCTTCCAATACTTCTCTTCTAGCTTCTTTTAAAATAGGAAAATCCTTTGAAATCTTATTTATTGCTGATAATAAAAAAAATGACTTCATTTGTTGTTTTCCAACAGATTTTTTATGGCCTTTGTAGTTCCTGAGAATCATAAGAGCCCTAGCAGCACAATGCCTGAATCTTCTTTTTAATATTTCACTTTTAAAAATAGCTTCATCTAATATTTTATCCATGTTTTCTGGCTTTATAAGTTTTAAAGCTTCATCTATAGGCAGTTTTTCACCAGCAAAATAAAAACCATTATCATTGATTCCGATTTCTATATCTCTACCTACCTTTTGAGCCATAAGATATCCCAGGGCTCTAGAAAGAGCGTCGTTGACTCTTCTTCCAAACAAAGAATGAAAAATAACATAATTTTTCTCCCCTTTATAGAATTCTATTAATAATCTTTTATCATGGGGTATTTTAGAAAATTTGTACTGTTCATAAAAATAATTATAAATTGATTTTGAAACACTATCTGAAATATAACAATAATCTTTGATAAATTCCTTTATTTTTTCTTCTGTTGAATTCCTTTCAAACATATTATTTATCTGTCTTCTGAATTTCTGTATTTCCATAGCACTATCAAAGGATAAAGGCAGCATTTCTGAAAACCAAGAAGGTATGGTGGGATTTCTTTTAATTCCCGGCTTTACATAAGCTCTCATACCTCTGGCATACATGAACTGGTATTTCTTGCCCCCTAATACAAATACATCTCCTGGTTTCATTTTTTCAAAAAAACTTTCATCAACAACTCCTATTTTAAAGTCTTTTTTTTCACCTTTTCCAATAACAACAGTTATAAAACTTTCTTCAGGAATAGTGCCTATATTTGTAAGATAAATTACTCTAGCCATCTTACCCCTTTTACCAATTTGCTTAGTTTTTACATCATACCATATTTTTGCATAAACATTCCTATGTTCTAAGGCGTATTCTCCAGATAAATAAGAAATAACAGATAGGAAATCTTCTCTAGTAAGGTCTGAATAGCAATAACTTTTTCGAATAACTTTAAACATTTCATTTATATCCCAGATTTTTTGTATGCACATTCCAAATATTTGCTGTGCTAATACATCCAGGCAGTTTTTTGGTATGTGTATATTATCTATTTTTCTTTCTACACATTCCTTATTTAAAATAGAGCATTCAACAAGATCGTCTCTATCTAACACAACAAACCTGCCTTTAGATATATCATGTATTTTATGTCCGCTTCTGCCGATTCTTTGCAATGCTCTAGCTGAGCTTTTTGGGCTTCCAAGAAGTATAACTAAGTCAATATATCCTATATCAATACCTAGTTCTAAGCTAGTTGATGTTACAACAACCTTTAATTCTCCTTTGCGTAACCTATCCTCTATATCAAATCTATGTTCTTTAGATAAACTAGAATGATGAGCACCTATGTTTTCTACATAGTTTTGTGGAAACATTTCTTTTAAATGATTAATTACACGTTCAGTAGCAGCTCTTGTATTTGTGAATATGACAGTTGTTTTATGGTTTTGTATAAGTTTATCTATAAGGTTATACATAGAAGAATGCATTTCCTGGCTGTTTGTATCAATAAGGTCAGTAACTCCACTTAAAACCTCGCAATCTATTTTTTTATAAGAACTGACATCTGCAATATAGCAGTTTCTGCTTTCATCAGAACCCACTAAAAAATTCGCTACTTTTTCAATAGGAGAGACTGTTGCAGAAAGCCCGATTCGTATAGGAGTTATTTTACTTATATTTTCTAATCTTTCTAATGATAATGATTGGTATACTCCTCTTTTATTTCCGAGAGAATGTATTTCATCAATTATTACAAACTCAACACTGTAAAAAAGATCAATAAGCCTTTTACTAGTCAAGCATATTGCTAAGCTTTCTGGAGTAGTAATGAATATATGCGGAACTTCCTTAAGCATCTTTGATTTTTCTTTGGTTTCAGTATCCCCGGTCCTGACGCTTACTCTTATTTTTTGTAATTCAATACCTTTTTTTCCAGCTATTATATATATCTCTTCAAGGGGCCTTATGAGGTTTATAAAAATATCATTGTTTAAAGCTTTCAAAGGCGACGAATAAATACAATAGACCTTATTTTCAAGCTCTTTTTTTTTAGCTAATATTACTAAGTAGTTTAATATAGCAAGAAAGCTAGTCAAGGTTTTGCCACTTCCAGTAGGAGCAGATATTAGGATATTTTTTCTTTCAAATACATTCATGACACCATACAATTGGCTTTCTGAAAATTCATTGAATCTGAAAAAGAACCATTCTTTGACTAAAGGGTCTAGTATTTCAATCAATTCTTCAGCTTTCCTTTTCTCTGCTTTAATAAATTTCTGGCTATTCATAGTGCATGAATAATCAACATCTTTAAAAACTTATATAATCATCATATTTTATGAGGCTCTCTAACAATAAAAAAGAAAAGATTTCTGAACAAATTTTATCTTATTTATATCATTCTTTTCCAAAAGAGCCATTTACAGCAGAAATAGCACGCGAAATTGTAAGAGATGAAGAATTTGTTAAGCGCATCCTCTTTGATTTAAAAGAAAAGAACCTAGTCGTAGCTGTTAGAAAAAATAAAATCGGAATACCTTTTTCTAGAAGAGTAAGATGGACTTTAACAAGCCGAGTCTATGATATCTACCATACTAAATCTTTATAATTAGTCCATATAAATTTATATATCTAAAAGCAAGCATAATTTAATGGAAAATACCTCTATAAAGAATGCTTTTTATAAAGTTAAAGACGATATACTTAATCTTCAGTATGAATTAGATTCTTTAAAATCTGAGCTGTCGGATATAAGAAACCTTTTAGAGAGCCTTCATGATTCTATTGTATCTATTAAATACGAAAGAAATTATGAAAAGGACCATCCAACAGATATAAATAAAAATCCAACGTTAGATAGATATCCAACAGACAAACCAACAGTTCCACAGGAAATAAAGGGGTTAAAAGACCCAAATATATTATTTTCTACAGGAAATAAAGGGGTTCCAACAGACAGACAGACAAACCAACAGACAGTCCAACAAACCGAAAATGAGTTTTTTAAGCCTTATAAACCTGAAAAATACCTATCGACTAATTCTAATAACGCTCCAACTATAGAGGAGGATATTTTAAAGGCAAACTATATATTAGATTCTCTCGATAATCTAAAAAAAGAAATAAGGCAAAAATTCAAGAATTTAACAAGCCAAGAAATGATTGTTTTTTCAGCTATTTACGAACTAGAGGAAAAAGATCCTCCAAAATGTAGTTATCTTATAATAGCTTCACTACTTCAATTAAGCGAAAGTTCTATAAGAGATTATGTAGGAAAAATGATTAAAAAAGGAATTCCAATAAAAAAACATAAGATTAATAATAAAAAAGTCTTATTATCTATCTCTCCAGAACTCAAAAAAATCGCTAAATTATCTACAATAATTCAATTAAGAGAATTATAACCTTTTTATTGTCTTTTTAAGGCTTAAAGTGCCTATTTTTTATTTACATCAGAACTTTATTTTTCAAAAGTTCATCATAATTATACACCTAAAAAATATCATTCTAATTAAAAATGGTATTTTTTATTTCGGTGTAACGATTTAAATACTTTTTATTTTATAAATAATATTTAGTCTATTCATCCATAGATTTAATAGACCCTAATTTTTGAAAATTTGAGGTTTTTAAGCGTTAATTACCTAAAATAAAATTTTTCCATTAATTCTATTTTTAATATTTTTTTTAGGTTTATCTCTCACCTCCAAAATAAAAGATCTAATTTATCTATATATTTTGTTCTCTCTTTTTGATGATAGATAGTGTTTTCCTCACTTTTTGAATAAAAATAAGAGTTTTTTTCATGTTTTTTCCTATGATTAACTCTCACTTTTCCACTTTTTTGCGTTTTTTTCATGTTTTTTTAATAAAAATCCTAAAAAAATTATGATTTTTTGTATTTTACCTCACTTTTCTTAATTTTTATTATTTTTCATTTAATAATCTTGATTTTCATTATTTTCATCAGACCTATACTGTCTGTTAGCTTTTTCTTTTATTTTCCTTGATTTTAATAATATCTCCTTTACTTTTTCAGGGATATACACTCTTTTCCTATTATTTTCACCTATTATCTCTTCAATCAATCCTTCGCTTTTTTGTCTAATAGTATTTATTTGTCCCCTAATGGTAGCCTTATCTTTTCCAAGCATAGCTGCAAGATCTTCATATGAAAGTTTCATTTCAGAATTTAATAATATAAAGATAATAGCACGTTCTGTTGCTGTTAAATTATCTAAAAATACTGTTTGAACAGCTGTTTGAACACCGTTTAAAACACCAACAGCTGCTGTTTGTTTTGAAAACACTGTTTGTTTCTGTTTAAACAAAGGTCTTTCCGAAACAATAGAAAGGATGTTCTTTAGATTTTCGACTTCTTCTTTTATAGAAGACAAATCCCCTTGTAGTTCTAAAATCTGATCTCTTAAATTCTCATCTTGGGTGTTTAAATGCTTGATCCAGGTAGTTAAACTGTTTACATCCTGTTTGACACTGTTGAAACCTGTTTGAACAGCCTCTTTTAATGCGTCAACTTCGTGTTTTTCAGCCTTTTTTGAAAAAAATCCTAACATGAATAAAATAAGAATCACTTTATTTATAAATGTTTTGGTTATTAAGAAGCATATTTCATATAAATATAATTTATCATCGATAAAATATAGATATAATAATCCAACAGATCTAAATAATTTAAGAAGTTTTTTGGTTTTCTGTTGTTTAAACACTTATAAACAGCCAAAAATACTTTAATTAAGCTGTTTGTTTAAATTTAAACAACTTAAAATAAATAATAATACTGACAAAAAATAGCATTATTTAATATAAACTTATTAAAAACTTGTTATAATAAACTCCATTCCATATTTACATAAATTAACACGTTTTTAATTAATATTTACACTACATAATTAAGCAAAAAATAGTTAAAAAATTAACAAAAATCAATATAATTATGAAAATAACATAAAAATTGTTAATTTATTTAGTTTTTTTAAAATTAAAAAATATTGAAATAATAAGATTTATATATAGTCAGAGATTATAACATTTAGTATAAACATTTTTTACAATCCTAGGTAAAACTAGCTATTTTCATGAAACTAAAGTTAAAAAAACAACTAAATTGGAAATATTTAAATAAAGGGGCGATAGCAGGAGTAATATTAGTGATCTTATCTTTTTTCATTAGTTTAGTGCCTTGTAAAAAACAAATAGGTACAGGATTATGCACACTACCAAATCCATTTTTAGCCCTTACATCGTTGACTGATATTTACTATGGTATATCTAATAATCCCCTATTAGCTCTTATATTACAATTTCTTATACCTATATTGTTAAGTTTGCTCCTGCCTTTTATTTTTAAAAAAACAGAAAAAAAAGAAAAAGTAATTGATTTAACTAAAAAATAAATGACAAAACTTTCGCTTAATGCTAAAAAGTTTTTACATAGTAATAAAAGCTATCTGGGGAAAAAGAAGGAAAAATAAAGCTTGATATAAAAAAGAGGTGATTTATATATTAATAATTAGATATCTATTTGTTCGCACAAGCTATTCTAACAAAGTTAGATATTAAAAATTTTATATAATCAACTATAAAAATTTATTTAATGTCAGAAATTAAACCACATCTTTTAAGATGTGGATGTTAGTTTGTTTTAATTTCTGAGCATCTTAAAAACAAGGGCCAATCAAACCACACTCGCCAGCAGGCGATTTTTTAGCTGTGGCAAAAAACCTTTAGGGTGTGGTGGCCCATTGTTTTTTTGATATTATGATTGTGCGAACCATTAAAATTTTATAAATAAAAATATATTCAAAAAACATACATATACAAAATATTTATTTTTTTATGAAAATGATAAATGAAAATGAAAAAAAACACATAGGTATAGTGATTGTCAATATAAACCTGATGGATTTTGTATAAGATAGCTGAAATTAGATAGTTTCTGATAAGGTTTTATTAATACCCAATCCAAGAGACCCAAATTTTGAGAATATATGAAAGAATCCCTATAAATATTAGAAATAATAAAAAAATATGGTCCTTTTTCTTACATAACACAAGAAAAACCTAAAAAAATTCTTAAAACCTAAAAAACTTAAAAAATTTGAATAAAATTTTATAAACTATGAATAAATTATTAGATTTTAAATAGGATTTTAGATTTTTTTAATTGTCTTATTCCAAGTTTTTTACTATTTTTCTATAATTTTTTGCTAAAAACAAATAAACAACCAAATAATAATAAGGATTATGCGAACATTTTCAGAATAAACAAAAAAATACTTTTATAAGCCTTAAAAAGACCAAATAAAGATATAATATCTATTGATACGAGCTGCTTAAATAACATCCATAGAATAAACAAGCTTAGTAAAATCGCTAAGTTTATGGATAGTTGAAGCGCAGAAAGAAAAAAACAAGATGACGTTCTAAGAATATTTGAAGAAGGCCCTTTTTCTTTAAAAGATTAAATGAGCAATAACCTTTTAAATTTACTAAAAACTTTTTGCATAAATATAAATAATTATATTTTCTTGCTTATCAATGTCATAATTAAGATTATTATGAATGTTCATAATTAATATAAATATCTGTTTATAGTTAAAATTCAAAATAAGAAACCAAGAAAAACTAATAAAAACCATAAATTTAAAAATTATAATAATCTCTGATTTTTATGAAAGAAAAAAAGAAAAAAAAAGAAGATAATACAAGATATTGTGATCCAGATAATTATTGTAAATCTGAGTATAATGGAATATGTTCAAGATTTCCTGAAATATTAAGTTATGGAAAAGTTTTTCAGATAACCGATTCAAGAGATCTAAATAAAGGTGAATATTTAGAAACTCATCCAAAACCTCCCGCTTCAACAGAACTAGAAAAGATAAGATGCCCTTTTTCAAACCCCTTAGAAAAGAAAGTGAAAGAACTAGATTCACAAACAGCACTATTAGAAGCTGAACCTCGTCCTGACCCTGATAGGCTTATGTCTAGAATAATTAGAGCAGGTTTAAGAACTCCTGGAGGAAAAGCTCTTTTATTAGTGTATGTTGTTGGTATTGCTGCCTTTGGTGCTAATAAAATAATCCAGAGATATACTACAATTACTCCACAAATAGACCAATATTGTCAAGATAGATATCAAGATATTCAAGATACAATAGAATCAATAGGACCTTATATTGAACCCTTTAAAGAATTTGTTGAAACCAATTTAAATAGTTGATAGCTAAAACTTATTGATTCTTAGTGTATAAATATCTAAAAATCTTAAATATCTAATAATAAAATGACAAGACAAATAGTAAGAAAAGCCCAGAGTTATGTTGATCTAGGAAATCCAGTTTTACATCCTATAACACCATCTACTCAAGAATATAGCCCACCTAATCAAAAATCAACAAGCTCAAAATTATTAGATAATTATGGTAAACCTATTAAAAAGGGGTTTTATAAAAAATTTTGGTCTGATATAGTTTTTTTTGTAGATGAATATGATGGAATTTGGAAATATGAAGATTATAATGGAAACAAGGTAGATTTAAAGATTCCATATGTAACAAGTCTTTATCCTTTAACAAATGAAGAAGCAAGAGAATCTGCAATCGAATCTCAAAAAAGAGCACAGTTTGTCTTAGGAAAACTTGAACAAATAACTCAGGTTCAACAAACAGCTCAACCAGTGCCCTGCATTCCACTTTCATTTAGCATTCTTTAACTCTCAAGTTTCATTGTCAAAACTTCTAAGCAGAAGCTAAAAGTTTTAGCATGTGTATTTTTGCAAAGGTTTATAAATCAGAAAGGTTTTAATATTCTAAAAAAAGAAGGAATAATATTAAAATGCTAATTTTTTTTAAAATATTAAAAGAATCACCAGCTTGGTTAAAAGGAGGGCTTATCAGTCTAATAATCTTTATAGTCTTATTTTTCTTATCGCCATCGCCAAACATAGTTGTTACTTTATTTATGTTCCTTCCAGTAGCTTTAGGATTAAATTCAGAAATGTCTTTAGCAGGAATTATAGGAACATATCTGGTTTGGGGTGGATTGTGGTTTTTAATAGGAGCTTTAACAGGATTAATAATCCAGAAACTCAAAACTAAAAACATCTATGCGAAATTCTTATTAGCTTTATTAATTTTTATAATCATAACCTTAATCATAACTTATTTAGGTTATATAATATTTATGCTTCTTAATAAATCATCTCAATTGTTTGACCGGAGTCTTAATCCCCTATATTTCTTTAAATGCCAGTTCGGACCTTTATTTGGCTATTATTCTTGTTAGAGAAATATCCACGTTAATTTCAAAAACTCCTAAAACCCTAGCTAAAACTTCTAAGCGAAAGCTAAAGGTTTTAACATGAGGAAAAAAAATAAAAAGTAGTGATAAAAAGCATAATTTATAGCAAGAATAAAAAGATTTAATAACTTTATCGAAGATAAAATATAATGATTCCAAATTGTGAAGGATGTAAGGTTGAATATGAAACAGCTCTAGATTATTTAGAAAAAGGTTACAATCTTTGTTTTGAAAATCTTGGAAAAGGGAGAGTCAAGGAAAGCATCTTTTTATTGCAGTTCTTGATAAAAACAGAAAAATAATTTTATCATAGAAAACTATATAAAATCAATAAATTTAGAATTTTTATGGCAGAAACAATTAATATAGATAAAAGTGCAATAGAAGATTTGCATAGAATAAAAGAAGAATTTGATTCAATCATGGAATCAATAGAGCTAATGAGCGATGAAGAATTTACAAAATCCTACAAAAAATCAAAAGAGCAAATAGAAAAGAGGGAATTTGCAGATTGGGATGCCTTATAAAATTCTTCCAACAAAAGAGTTCGAAATAGACTTTAAAAAATTAAATGAGTTTATGCAGCAAAGAATAAAAAAGAAAATTGAAGAAGTTGCAGAAAATCCTGAAAGATACAAACACATGCATTATGATTATGCAGGAAGCAGTCGTTTGTGGATTGGAAAGTTAAGAATAGTTTTTTCATACAGTATTCAAAAACGAGAGTTATATCCAGAAAAAATTGTTTTTACTCATAAATATAGAAAATAAAATTTAGCAAAAACTTTTAAGATTAGCTTAAAACTTTTAGCATGAGGAAAAACAGTAAAATTCTAAAAATTTTGTAATAAAAAATAGTAATAAAACCTTGTTAATGTAAAAATTAGTCTAATTCATTGCATGCAAAGAATTTTAAGAGTCGAGAAGTTATTGAGAATGAGTGAGGGCTGTTTAAACAATTCAAAATAGAAATATATAAAAACCAATTATTTTTAATAAATCCAAAACAAAAATGAAAAGAGTTCTGATAAATTAAAATGGCAGATAACTATTATAATTAGCAATATTAGAATTTTGCGTGTGGTTTATTGTATAACTCAAGGTGAGATTGCTAATTTATTAGGAATTACTCTCTCTGCTGTTAGCAGAATGGAATCTAGTCCTAATTTTAGATTTTCAACTTATCAAATGACAACAATAGCAGATTATTTTCAAGCAGATCTTGAGACATTAGTCAGGGTTGATCTTTGTGAAGAGTTAGAGAAAATAATATCTAAGAAACCTAAAAATACTCTTAATAATGAACCAACCCAAACACCCATAAACCCCTAAAACCCTCCCATTTTGAGCCTAAAAACCCACTGTTTTTCTATGATTCATTCTCCCCTTTGAAAGATTCGTACAAGGAACATTAGGCGCCCTTTTGAAAAATTGAGTCTTGTAGAAAGTTTTTAGCGAGCAAGACCTCGTAAAAACATTTCAATTCTTGCATTATGAAGATACCTAGTATCTATATTTTCTAAAACATTTCTTGCAGTACCACCAATCCAATCTCTAGTTGCAACACAACCACTATTAAAAATTGTTCCTATCATTTCCCATATTGGTTCTGCTTCTTGGAGAGTTAATTTTTCAGCTAGTCCTGCGTGAGTAAGTCTGCTATAAGCCTCTAAAATTGATATCCTTAAACCCCGTTTATATTCTTCAGGATAAGATCTCTTTACACATTCATAAGGATAACATGTTAATAATCTTTTTAATTCTTCATCACGAAAAGTTTCCCAATCCATCTTTTTCTTATTTTTAATTACTTTAAATACTTTTCTTTAACCAATTGCTACTCATTCTTAACTTTAATTTTATTGCACTAACAATAGATAAAAGCAATTTTGGTTGGCTATTGCCTCCAAAATTGCACCAACTCCTCATGCAGCATCTTATAATCATTTCTTAAAACTTTCTGCATAAATTATTATGAAAATTATTATTTATTTACATATTAATTTTATTATGAATATTCATAAAAGTATATATGGCCTAATTTGATATAATTCATAATATAATCCCAGTTTAACCAATATTATCAAGATCAATCAGTTGTTTAAACAACTGTTTATATACATCAAATATTAAAGGTATAAACATCATTTTAGATTAAGTCAAGTTTTAGAATTATATAGTTTATCTTAAAATCATATAAGCTTGGAATATTGTTAGAATTCCAGTTATTATTGTAAGCCTTTTACCAATGGTCTTTAATAATCTGCTATTGTCCTTTGTTCCTTTATAGTATAAGCCTATTCCCGTAAATAATAATAGAACCAAAAGGACTTCAATTTTTATTATATCCATATTCTCTATAAATTTTTTTAATATATAAAGCTTTGGGTTTCGCAAAAAGTTTTTAGAGAAAGGAAGAAGATTTTGCATTTATAAATTTAACTTTTCACTCTAAAATAGTCTCTTGATATTTATTTATTTGTAGTGGTAAAAAAATAAATATTTGTTAATGTAGTGTTTAAATTATATATATTTTAGTTTTAAACAGAATTTTCACTATATTTGGTAAAGGTTTATCACCTATAAGGGGATTTTTAGGTATATCTGGAGCTTCATTTGGAGGTTCTAAAGGAATTGAAATAGGTAATTCTGGCATATCTAAACTTGTGTCTAGACTTTTAACACTCCATCCCAATCTAGTAATTTCCTAAAAATTGTCCAATCCGAGCATCTTTACAAGGGCTTTAGATAGTATTAATATAGCCCTTTCCCCTTTGTTTATACAATTTACTAACCCTCCACCAAGATAATACTAGCCAAATTCTTCATATAACCTAATACCATTTAAAGATTTATAGATGTCCAAAATATTAAATAAAAATATTATTTATTATAATAAAAAAAAGAGGCATAGTTAGTGGTTTTGGTTATGATGAATCAAAAAACAGTCATTATCCAAATATCCATGTTTTAACCTATTCAAGTCTTCCATCTGATTTTTATGAATACAAAGGATATAATCTGTTATTAAGAAGCCATAATAAAAGAAAGCCTTTATTGAGATTAGAAGAAATAATTTAAAGATTCTCCCATTCTTTTTCTTTTTTTCTTTTTTCACATCCAGGACAATGTAATATATAATCTTCTCCAATCTTTTCAATTTTCATATAACTCATACATTTATCACAAACATGTCTTGAAAATACCATAAATTTCCTTGAAACAACAATCATTTTTTTGTTTTAAATATATAAAAAGTTTAGTTTTTAAACTTAGCTATTGGTTTTTCAGATTCATAGATTTATAATACAAATATTTTTAAAGCCTTAAATCCCCTCTTTTATAGGAATAATGATTAAGAATCTTTCTTAACTTATTCCAGGAAATTTAGTATAATGGAGGATATATAGATGGAAGGCGAAAGACAAATGTATAAGGCTATTTGTTCTGATTGTGGAGCTGAATGTGAAGTTCCTTTCAAACCTGAAGAAGGAAAAAAAGTCAGATGCAATGATTGCTTTAGAAAAAACAGGCCAAGAAGAAGTTTTGATAGACGAGACGGCGGCGGATTTGGCGGAAGAGATAGATTTCAAGACAGAGGGCCCAGAGAAATGCATAAAGCTACTTGCGCAGAATGTAATTCTGAGTGCGAAGTTCCATTCAAACCTGTTGAAGGGAAACCAGTTTTATGTATGGATTGTTTTAGGAAAAAGAAACAATCCCAAAGATCCGATGACGAATTTTAGATAGGATTAATTAGAATCTAATTTTATTTTTTTTATTTTAAATTTTATTTTATTCTTAATTAGATTTATAAACAAGTTCGCACAATTAAGTGCGTGATAAATCAAAAAAAATTGTTGTGAGAATAAAATGATTCCCGAAGAATTCCTAAAAAAACTTGAAACAGAAATAAAAATAGCAAAACTATCACCATATACTTTAAGAAATTATTTTGCTTTTAATAAGCAATTGCTTCTTCATTCAAATAAAGAGCCAGATCTTATTGACTCACAAGATATAAAATATTTTTTAGCAGAAAAAATGAATGATAGAGCAGCTATATCAACTATACTTTGCCTAGCTGCATTTAAGTTCGCTTATACAAATATTTTGGAAAAAGATCCAACACTTGGAATTAAACGGCCTAAAAACGATAAAAAAATACCCTCTGTCTTGACAAAAGAAGAAGTTATTAGATTAATAGATTCAGCATATTCAAGAAAAAGCAAGCTCATGATGCAGATGCTATACTCTTCAGGATTAAGAGTGTCTGAACTCGTTAATTTAAAAATAGCTGACTTGAATTTAAATGAAAATATTGGCTATGTCAGGAGCGGTAAAGGAAAAAAAGATAGGATGTTTGTTTTATCAAAAAAACTCTCAAAAAAATTAGAAAAATACTTGGAAAAAAAGAAAGATTGGATTTATGTTCTTTCTGAAAAAAAGTCCCTGACAACACGAAACATACAAAAAATAATAAAAAAAGCTTCAGTTAAAGCAGGAATAAATAAAGAAGTCACCCCTCATACTTTAAGGCATAGTTTTGCAACTCATCTTTTAGATATGGGTGTAGACATAAGAAAGATTCAAGAATTACTTGGTCATAGCTCAATTGCAACGACCCAGATTTACACTCATATTTCTTCAGAACAGTTAAAATCAATAAAAAACCCTCTGGATGAGTTATGATTTATTATAATAATCTTTAAAAGAACCTTTAAAGTTTATATCAAATGTTAGAATTTAAACTTGATGATAGTTCATACGTAGCTTTAAACCAAGGAAAGCAATTAATGGCTTCAAGTGAAAATAAAGATCACTTAAGCACTATTGAAAATATCTATTCTGGAATTTATAGAGAAATAACAACTTATTTTATGATAAGCCATTTTATGACAAGATTCGGAAGAGTAGATGATCAAAGCAGACAAAAATTCTTAACTTCTTTTTCCTTAGATTCTCAGGACTTTCCTTGTTCAAGTGGAAGATTCTCAAGAAAAGGAATTAATTATTTTCTTAATACTCATGAAACAGCTGTTTGTAAAGGTGATGATTATATTCATGCAAGTGATGTATTATGCTCTATATTAGAAGCTAGTTTTGCTGCAAATTCTAAAGAAGATTTTGTAGCTAAGGTACAAGATTATATTTCTCTTGCTAATGCGATTTATAATAGGTTTTATGAACAAGGAAAATCCCCGCAAGTTATTTTAAAGTTTGAAGAACTTGATGCGAGAAGAGATATTCATGAATTTGAATGTGTAAAAAACAACCATTCTCCAGAACATACTCAAAAACAAGAAGCATCAACAACAGAAGAAGATGAAAAAAGGCCAATTTATTATGGAAGAAAAATGAGGCAAATTAAATGGGATGATATTGGGGGTCTTTTTATACCCAAACAACAAATCAAGGAATATTTAGATGATTTTCTTGATCCAGAAACTGCTTTGGCTTTAGGTTTAGATCCTGCTGAAAGAGGTGGAGTAATGTTGTTTGGTGAAACAGGAACTGGAAAAACTTTAGTTGCAGAAGCAGTATCAACAGAACTTGCTGCAAAATATGGAAAAGATTTTCTATGTATCTCCATTGATTATTCTTTTTTTGCAAATATTTATAGAGGAGGAGAGACTCAAAAAACAAGGCAGTTATTTGGCGAAGTAAATTACTATCTTTCAAAAGGAAAAACATTAATGCTTTTTATAGATGAAGGGCAAAGTATTGCACAGCGCACTAATTGCCCAAGCAGAAGGATTGTAAATGAAGTCCTTGATCAATTATTAGTTGAAACAAGTAGGTTTGATTATGGAAAATGTTTATTAATGACCGCTACTGCTCAAGATCCTTCAACAATTGACCAGCAACTTATGAGGCCAGGCCGTTTTGGTACTCATATCTTTTTTAATAATCCGATTTATGAAGAAGCTGTTCAGATATTACAAAAAGGAATTGAAAAAAGGGTTAGTGAAAGTGAATATAATAGAAATAAACTAATTACCAGAAAAGGCATTAGATATGATGTATTAGCAGAACAAACTCAAGGTTTTACATTAGCTGATTTATACTTTTTAGTTGTAGATGTTTTTAGAGATAAAGTAAGGCAATTAAGGCAAGAAGGAAAGTTTGACCCTATAAAAACTTCTGATTTTGAGCCTATTATTAAACAAAGAAGAATTGCTAAATCAAAAACAATGAGTAAGCAAGCTGTTATTTAATCAAAAATAATTTCTAATCTTCTTTTTCCAATTAAGTCTCTAGACCTTGCAAGAACAGGGCATGATTCAGCTCTTAGTTGCTTTTCTAATCCAGACTCTCTAATAAATGTTTTTACCTGTTCCATTAAATCTATTTGTGACAAATATCTGTCTCTTAAATCCAAACCACTTGTCGCCTTCAGGTCTAAGCTGACTCCAAACTTTTTTTTAAGAATTGTTAAAACTCCTGCAAATCCATAACTTATCATCAAAGCAACTAAAGGATTACTATTAATATTTTCAATAGCTTTACTTACTGGAGTATCATAAACACTTCCTCCTCTAAGAACCTCTGCCCTGCTTAAATCAGGATTAGTCTGGCCATTTGGATCAATATATAGTTTATGATAAGGTAATGGCTTTAATGAAAGTGGAAGAAAAGAACATTCTCTTAAATCTTTAGTTTCTACTAGTTCTTCTAATGAAAACTCATGCCATTTAAAAAAATCATCAGGCAGGGTTTTTGCATTTCCAAATTTCGCTGCTGAAATATGATTTACTATCACCCTACTTCTATCAACAAAAACAATTTCCTTTGTCTTATAATTAATTCCCTGAACTTTTCCAGATTCTTGCAAATATCTTACAACTTCATTTAAAGTTTTAGGATCTTTATACTTATCACTCGGATCTGTTGTTCTAATTGACACAAAGTTTGTAGGTCCAAATACTTCTAAAGCAGCTAGGATTGTGTTACTAGTATGTTCTGCAGGTATTTTATGAAACTGATCTACTGAAACATCAATACCATTATAACCAGTTCCTAAATAAGTTTCATCAATTGTAAAATCAAAACCAGAATCTTGAATTTTTTTAAAACAATCTCTAGCATTATTATAAGTAATCCCTATTTTACCATTTGTTACTAAAAATCTAGAAGCAATTTCTGCTTGCCTTGCCTTCTTTATTACATCAACTAAAAAATCAACATTAGTAAAAGGTTCTGTGCTTATATACGCAACCTCTGTCATTCCTATTTCTTTAGCTTGTTGAAATATATCAAGAATCTTCCCTCTATCAATCCAAGTTCTTGCATTTGGATTGCATCCAGAAAAACAATATTTTCCATCTAAACAATTATTAGGGCAAAAATCTGTTAGCTTAAGCATTATGGTTATGGGATAATATAACTGGTCTTGTTCCATTGCTCATATAATAAAACTCCCTATAAAAGATTTTTTACATTATAATACTCCATTTCACCGATAAATTTTTAAATCCCTTTTCTTAATAATTATCATGACAAAATTAGGCGAGATATATAAATGTGAAATTTGCGGAAACATTGTTGAAGTATTGCATGAAGGAGGCGGACAATTAGTCTGCTGTGGAGAGCCTATGAAACTTTTAAATGAAAATACAATTGATGCTTCTTTAGAAAAACATGTTCCTGTAATTGAAAAAACAAAAGAAGGATTTAAAATTAAAGTTGGAACTGTCCCTCATCCAATGATTCCTGAGCATTTTATAGAATTTATAGAAATTATTGCAGATGGAGTTTCTTATAAGAAATTCCTAAAACCTGGTGATGAACCTGTTGCAGAGTTCTGTATTAAAGCAGAAACAATAACAGCGAGAGAATATTGTAATCTCCATGGATTGTGGAAAGCATAAGAGAATTCTTAATTAAACTTCCTGCGATTTGTATTACACTTTTGATAATACTTTTTGTTATAAAAAATGTAACAAGATTTGTAATAAGAATTATAATATGGCTAGTTCAGCATTTCTAGGAGCCTTTCCCTGCCTTTTTATTCTATCTAAATATAACTTTGAAAGATGTCTAAATTTATTATAATATTCTGGATTAACATCTTCAAGTTCTTCACTAAAACAATTCCCTTCCCAAGCAGCCCTAACCCAAAGAGGTTGGTCTTGTTCTGTTTCAATAAATGCTTCTTCATCATATAATGGCCCTTTTGAATATTCTTTAATAGCCCTATTTCTAACTTTCCTAAATCCATCAGTTAATAAATTTCCTATAGGTTTTCTAGCTTGAGCAAACCAAGTAGCTAAATAAACCTCCCCCTTGGAATCTAAGAAAAAATAAGGAACTCTATTATAATCATTAATTCCAACTAACTGCACTCTTTTATCTTTATATCTAAACATCTTCTCTTCCATTAATAAAAAATCAGCAAATAAACAATTAACTCCTCCATCAGAATTCGTTGCTTTTGCACCCCTAAGCTTTTCAACTTCTTTAAATCTAGCAATACTCTTAAATCTATCAAAAACTAGATTTGGATTAAATTCATATATTCTCCAGTAATCAAATCTTCCTTTAGAAAGAAAATCATAAATTCTAGGTATGTGATTTATGTTTATTGCAGTCGCAACTGTGTGAATTCCTATTCTTACATTAGTATCTTGTAATTGTCTTAAAACCCTTTTAATTTGCGGAAGATAATCTCTTTTTCTTAAATATTCCTGAGTTGCTCTATCAACACTATCTAAAGGTATTGCTATATCATCTACTAATAAAGTTAAATCTTTAATTCTAGCAGGACTTAAAAAAGTTGCATTTGTATGAATACTTGTATCAATTCCATTATCATGTAATATTTCTAAACAACCATCTAAACTTTTTGAAAGGAGAGGCTCTCCTCCTGTAATAATTACTTCTTTAACATAGTTATCGACCAATAATCCAGCCAAGGTTACTGCATTTTCTGAAGGATTGCGATCAAAATCAGGTTTAAAACAGAATCTGCATCTTTCATTACATTGAGATGTAAAAAACCAGTGAACCCTTTTCCAAAATTCCATATTATATAAACAAAAAAGTTATTTAAAAGAATTTATATAGCAAACCAAACATAAAGCATACTCCCGGAAAAAGCATTCAACTTTTTAGTTCACATCTCCTTCACATCTCTAAACCAAAAATCCTCGCAAATTATTCAGTTTATATATGAGATTTAATCCTAAGAGTTAAACTTCTCTTGTTAAAATTAGAATTTTTTATCGACGATTAAAAAATTTCAATAAAAAAGTTAGGCCCCTAGTTTGGGTTAGTTTAACTCTACAAAATTGAATAGTTAATTGCCCTAAGTAATAAAAATCAATAACAAAAAGTCGCATATAAATATAATTTAGACAAAATAAATTAAATTATAAATATAGCGCCCGTTCGTGTCCCATAATTTCTATTATAATAATGTTTAAAAAACAAGTTTATATTGATTCAACATGGCTGATTTAAGTAAAGAAATACTAGAATTTCTTAATGAAAGAGTAGTTGGGAAATTTTTAGATGATGGTCCTTCTGGAATGCAAGTAGTTGGATTTAGAGTTGGTCCACCTTCTGTAGGCTCTGCAAACACAATTTATATAAAATTTAAGGATCTGGGCTGGAAAGATATTAAGGGAGATAATTATCATGGAGAGACAGAGATGTACGCTTTAAATGGGAATTATCAATTTTATGATTCTTTAGATGAATTGGCTAAAGCAAGATTAAAAAGAGGAAAAAGACTTTTAGGATATGAATCAAAAGAATAAGGGATAAATTTGTTTAGATAAAACCACTTTAAATTATGGGACAGTTTTGGGCTCTAATTCATAAACTTTTTTTAATAAAATTAGGAAATTTCAACATCTAATTTATTAATCTGTACTAGTTTTATTATAGAAGAAAAATCAGAAAAATCAAAATATTTATAAACTTCATATTCTCTTTATTTAATGAAAAAAATGGTGAAGAAAAGCAACCTGGCAGTTATAATCTTGTTTTTATTTATTTTTATCTATCTTAATTTTGTTTCTGCATCCAGTTGTTGGTTGTACACAAGCAATGCAACCGGGCAATGCACTGCTGCTAATGGCTGCAGATGGAAAACTGATTCTTGGAGCTTAACTGGATGGTGTGAAGAATTAAATTGCTGGAGCTTAAATTCTCAAAGTGAATGCACAACAACAAATGTTCCTGGAAAAAATTGCACCTGGACTTCTGGTGGAACAAGTTATGGATGTGAAAAATTATCTTGTTGGAGCTTATCTGGAACAAACGCAAACTCTTGTGTAAATAGTTCTGTTGGATTAAGTTGCGAATGGCAAAATTCTTGCTATCAAAGTGGAACAGGCAGTATGAATTGCTGGCAATATCAAAATCAATCTTCTTGCTTAAATGTAACTGGTTGTTTATGGGGGAATTGCATGGAAAAAGGATGCTGGAGTTATAATAATGCTTCAATCTGCAATGCTGCAAAAGATTGGAATGGTAGAAATTGTACATGGAATAGCAATAATATTTATTGTGAGGAGAATGGATGCTGGAAATATTATAATCAAACTGATTGTAGTAACACAGTAATAACTAAAGGATTAAGATGCCAGTGGAAATATAATTCTTGCCAGGATATTGATTGTTATACCTGGGATTTTACAAATACAACTGCTTGTATAAACAATAGTTTGAATTTAAGTTGTTCATGGAGTGGAAGCTATTGCATGAAACAGGATTGTTGGAGTTATAATACCCAACCAACTTGCCAAAATCAATCTGGATGTTTATGGAAAGCATATGTAAGTTCCGGATGGTGCAATGAAGTTAATTGCTGGACTTGGGACTCTATGAATGGAGGAAACCAAAGTCGTTGCCAAAATAATACTTATGGTTTAAGTTGTAGCTGGAGTGGAAATCCTGCTGGAAATTTGACAAATGGCTGGTGCTATAAAAATATTGCTAGTTTAAGCTGTTCGAATTTCACAACAGAAAGGTCGTGCATGGATACTTATTATTGCTGGTGGCAGTATGATAATTTTAATAATCTTAATGAAGGGGGGATATGCAGTGAACCAGGAAGTTTTGGGGGAGGTGGGGGAGGATTTAATACTAACACAACTATTTTAAATGATTGGAATCCTGGTTGTTATATATTTGATATGAATTCAACAGACTGTAATAATGTTATAGGATGCAATTATACAGGAAGTAACTGCGTTTCTGTGAATAATTCATATGGAGGAAATATAACTCTTAATGGACTAAATTGCAGTTATATTAATAACTCTCAATTATGCAATAGCCTTCCTGCTTTATCTTCTTGTTGTTCATGGCAAAATGGAAGTTGTATAGCTAGTAAATTATCAAGTTCATGCAGGGACCAGGTAACTACTCCTCCTGAAGGAGCAGATTTTTGTGAGGATTATAATTCCTATTCAAGCCAGGCTTTATGCGAACAAATAGCAGGAAGTCCGTGGTATATGCCTTGTGAGTGGAATAATGCTAGTTCAAAATGCAGTTTTAAAGCAAGTGATGTTTTTGGAAATGAAACACAAAGTTTAGCAAAAATAGACAATAAAAAAAATTGTGAATCTGCTGGTGGAAAATGGATTACTGAAAATTATTGTGAGGGCAATATTTCAGTTCCTGCAGGAAGATGCGAATATAAATTTGATGAGGAAGATAATTGCGATAAAGCTTGTTTTGCTTGTGAAATAAAAGATAGTAATGGTAATTCTGTGAATGCAACAAATGCAGCATCTGCTTGTAGTGGAAGCAAATTAGGAATTTGTGATTTTGAAAATAATACTAGAGCTGCTAATGGAATTGGTTTTTGCAAGGCAAAAGAGCAGTTTAAAAAAGGAATTGCAGGAGATTGTGATATTAATTGTGGAGACTGTGTATATAAAGGAAATGCTAATAATAATGATACAACTAAAAGACCGAGTTATTTTTGCAGTTTAAGCAAGGCAAATTCTGATGGTGGAGGATGTAAGTGGATAACTGATAATTCAACTGCAACAGGAGGTTATTGTGTTAATAAAGGAGAAAAAACTTGTGAGGATTCTTGTGATAGATGCAATAGCCAGACCAATTGCGTAAATTTAGGAAGAACTTCTATTTCAAATCAGACTGGAAGTTGCAAATGGCAGGGTTCTGAAACAACTGGAAGCTGTGTTGCGAATATTGGCCAGGATGTTGAAATTTGCTGGGATGGAATTGACAATACTGACGATAACTTGATTGATTGTGCTGATTCTAGTTGTTATGCTGATAGTTCTTGTGGTTTTGTTTCAGGAGATTGTTTTGGCTGGACAGCTAATGCAAGCTGTGTTAACCATGATTGTGAATGGGTAACTGATAAATGGGGAAGCTGGTGTGATTTCAAAGGAAGCCAGTGCTGGAAATATAATCAGAATTCTTCTATTTGCAATAATAATATACATTGCCAGTGGAGTGCTGGAACAGGAACTATGACTGGATGGTGTGAAAAAGATTGGAGCCAGCAGGAAAATTGCATGGGATTAAGTCAAAGCTCTTGCATGGCTGCAAATACTTCTGGTTGCAATTGGACTTTAGATAGCTGGTGTTCTGGAAATGGAAACGGGAGTGAGTGGTGTAGTGATAATGGAGGCTGGTGTGATAATATTTTATTTAAACCAAAAGATTGCTGGAAGTATTCTTCTTTAAGCGGTTGTAATGTTGTTTCTGGATGTTCTTGGAGAACTGATCAGTATAGTATGCCTCATTGTGAAGTTAATTGGAGTGCAAACTGCTGGCAGTATACATCAAATGAAACTTGCAGAAATAATAGCTTAACAAGCGGAAATTGCATATGGGATATACCTCTTGGAGGTGGTGGCGGATGGTGCATGAATAAAGCTGACAAATGTTGGAGTTATTCTAATGAAACTTGCAATTCTGCACTAGGAGGAATATGTTATTGGCAGAGTTGGGAAAGTGAAGGAGCAACTGGCGGAGGTTCATGCCAATCTATTTGTTGGAATGGAAGTTTTAATACACAAGGAGCTTGTTCTGCTTCTTATGGTTGTGCATGGAAATCAGAAAGTGGATGGTGTGAAGAAAGTGAAATGGCAGCATGCTCTAACATATCAAATATGAATAATCAAACATATTGTCAAAATACATCTGGTTGCAGATGGAAATCTTCTGGATGGTGTGATCCGAAATCAGGGGGATTTTCAACAGCTTCTGTTACAGCAGGAGGAGGAGTTGGAAGTGGAATGGGTGGTGATTGTTTTAAGTATGATGGAAACCAAACATTATGCACAAATAAATTAATAATAAATATTAGTTGTGGTTGGAGTGTTAATCCAAGTCCAAGTTGTGAAGTTAATTGGGGAAATGATTGTTGGAGATATAGTTCTCCTGGTGCAGGAGGATGTAATGCAACAAATGGCTGCTGGTTTAAGAATGATACTTGGGGTAGCTATTGCACAAATATTATGGACCAATGCTGGAACAATGTAAGTTATCAAATGTGGAATAATTCTGTAGGATGGGCTGGTAATTGTTCTTCAAATTATCTTTGCATTAATAATTCCTGGGAAGGATGTGAGCCGAGATGCTCGTTATTAGATTTAACTTCATGTACAAATGCAACTTATAATGGAAAATGCAGATATACAACAGGATGGTGTAATCCTTCTATAATGAACGATATGTTTTCAGGAATGGAAGCTGGCGCTCCTGCACCTCTTGGAAGTGATAGTTGCGAAGAGGGAATACAAGCAAGTGTTGATATTTGCGGATTTGGAATGAAAGATATGGGAGATAGTTATGGATTTGGAATAGGTGTAAATAGTTTTGAAAATTCTTCTGTTTGCAATAAAGAAAAATTATCTTCATTTGTCATGGGTATGGTTGGAGGGGGCGGAGGGGCAGCAGGTATGCCTGCAGGAGTCAGTGGTGGAGGATATGGCGGACAGGAAAAAACTGGAAGTGGTAATGAGACAGTTATAATTCTTGTTTATTTAGATACTGATGGAAGCACTTTAGGAGGATGCATGCTGGATTATATGCAAAACTCTACTGGTGCAGGTTATGAATTTAGATTTAAATATACTTCAACATGGAATGCAAATACAAGCAAAGCTATTGAAACATTTAATTCTGATGAATGTGATAGCTCTAGTTGGAAAGCAGCTGATATTAAAATAAGTGCATGGAAAAAGAAAATGTGTTCTGATATTGGTGGACCGATGATTGCTGTTAAAAAAGCTGATTTAGGTAAATTCCCTTCATTATATGACTCAACAAAAGATATAAGGGTTGCTGTTGCAACAATTGGAAATTTTGGAAATATTTCTTCTCCAACAGATAGTGCTGGGCCTGGGTGGGTAACTCCAGGAAGTGTTGATTTTGATATTCAAAGTGCATTTTCATATGGTGCTGACTCTTCAAAGTTCGAAGATATCTTGAAAAACGGATTCGTTAAAGGAGAGGATTGTTTCAATAATGTTGATGATGATGGTGAGGGAAATACTGATTGTGATGATTGGGATTGTCAGTATTCATCTAAATGTACAGGAACTGGAGTAAATACAGCAGGTCGTGCAGATACTTCTGCTCCATTAGTTACAGGAGTTAATATTGAAGAATATACTGATTCTGTTTTGATTATGTATGATACTAATAAACCTACAAACGGAACATTAGAATGGTATGGAGCAGATTCTCAATGCTTGAATTCTACTAGTGGAGAGCCTGGATTATATATTATTCCTGATATTGGCATTGTAAAAAGCAATACTATAAGACAGTTTAAAACCTGGCATGTTGCTTCACTTTATGAAGGAGCAATTAAGATGAATTCAAGTGGATTTTTTACTTATAATGCTCCCCTTGCATCAGGTGTGAATTCTTATTATAAAATAAGAGTTTGTGATTCATCTGGAAAATGTTCTGTTAGCAAATGTTCTAGTTTCAAACTTCCAACATCTCTACAAAAGTGTGCATATTGTAATTTTGTGACAAGAATAAAACCTCCTACTGGATGGAAAGTTGCATATGATATTGATAGAAATGGAATTTATGAGTATGTGCAAGGAGAAGTTTGTGGGCCAAATGCAGGAATGAAAACGAATTATACTACTGGAAGAAGAGTTAATGTTAAACTTTATGCAACTGATGGAAGTACTTATATTGAATTTTTAAATGCTAGTTTGACGAAATCAGGATTAAATGATAAAGTTAGAACAGTCAGTACTTCTGGTTCAATGATTAATGATGCTACAAAGAAAATTGTTGGCATGAATTCAGAAACAAGAGACAAAATAGTAAATAACCTTCATCCAGAAGTTTGCAGAATCAAGATTCCTGTTGCAAGCGGAGCAACATGTGATAGATTATATCATTGTGATGATAATGGTGAGAATTGTGTTGATAGAACAAGTATTGCAACACTAGTTAGTTCAGCAGATTGTTTATGGCAGGTTCCTTATTGCGAATTCTCTACATATAAAACTTCTGGTGCTCCTGGAGGAACAACTGCTTCTGCTGGTGGCGGTGGTGGTGGGGGAGCAGCAGGTGCAATGATATATACTATTACAAATACACAATTAGCTGTAGGATATGCTAAAGAAATTGCTAAAAATGATAGAATTAAGTTTACAATAAATAACGAAACTCATTATACAGCTTTAGAAAGTTTTAGCTCAACAACAGCTACAATAAATGTTTCTTCTACACCCCAAAAAGCGATACTTACAATAGGAGAAGAAAAAAAATTTGAATTAACAAATGATGGCTCATATGATATCCTTATTAAACTGAATTATATCAATATGACTTCTAAAAAAATAAGTTTGACTATAAAAAGTATTAGTGAAAAAGTGATTACTCCTATTACAGAAAATGTTGTAGAAGATAAGACTAAAACAGAATCCTCTTCTCCTGATGAGTCTCCTGAAAAAGGAGTGGAAGAAAATGGAGTTAATCTTGGACCTTTAAGGTGGACATGGGTTATAATTGCAGTTATATTAGTTGCATTGATATTTTTAGTAATATTTAAAGTGATTAGAAAATATTTTAGATCCTAATCTTATTTTATATCAAAAAAATTTCCTGAAAAATTGCCTGCTCCATCCTTCAGGATGGAGTTTGATCGGCGATTTTTCTGATTCGGAAATTTTTAGGATGCTCGAGAATTGAAAACTGTAACATTAGCTACGACCACATGATGAATCATGAGGTTTTCAATTCTCGACATAATTATAACTTAAAATTTTTAATTCAAACAGCTTAAATTATTTTATTGTTTATATTTTCCTTTTTTTATCATCAGTGTTAAGGAAGCTGTCAAATTATTTAACCAGCAATAAGAATAATCATTCAATCTCCACGATATATTTCCCTTTGCCTTTTTTAAAATCAATTTCTTTTTTCCAGGTAGCATGGGGGTATTTCTTCATTAGATTTTCAATAAAAGGCCATGAATTTTCAAGCCCGAGATTTGTTCCTCCAACAAGAGCAAAAGATAGTTCTATTATCATCGTTACATTTCTTTATACTTATTTTAAGTATCAATTATTTATATATAAAACTAGATTTTGAAATATATATTTTAAAGTGATATATATTTATATACTAAAAATCTTAAAAGTAGTTACAAGTAATTATTAAGTAGTATTTGTTATTTTTTAATTTTTGACTATAGAAATGTTTTTAATGCCTCTTTTTTTAGAAATATTATAGATAAAAAGAGCAAATGGTAATATATTCTCATTCCAAACTTTCAATATTTGAGCAGTGCAAAAAAAAATACAAATTAAAATATATAGATAAGATTCCTCCTGAAATTGAACAGACTATTGAAGGTTATTTAGGTGAAAAAGTCCATGAGACTTTGGAATGGATTTATATAAACCGGATGCAAGATATCTTAGTCTCCCTTGATGAAGCTATAGAATATTATATTAGTTCTTGGAACAAGGATTATTCCAATGAAATAAAAATAGTCAATATTGAGAATCCTCCTGAATTATATTTTAATAAAGGAGTAAAATTTATAATAGATTATTTCACAAAACACCACCCTTTCTTAGATAACACCATTGCTTTAGAAAAAAAAGTCTATGTAACTCTTGATTCAGAAGGTAAATATGTTCTTCAAGGTTATATAGATAGACTAGTTCATGATAAAGAAAGAAATATTTTTGAGGTTCATGATTACAAGACCGGAGGTTCAATGAAATCTCAGGAAGAATTAGACAAAGACAGGCAATTAGCTTTATATTCTATCGCTATAAAACAAAATCATAATAATCCAGAAGTCCGTTTGATATGGCATTTTTTAGATTTCAATGAAAAAAGAGTTTCTAAAAGAACTGATGAAGAACTCGAAAATTTAAGAAAAGAGATTATTGAATTAATAAATAAGATAGAATCTACAATAGATTTTCCAGCAAATCCAACCTGTCTATGCAAGTGGTGTGAATTCAGAGGTTATTGCATTGAAGGTATGGGTTTTGAAAGCAATAAATACGATTATTATTCATAAAATGTGGAACTTATTCGAAGATGATAAAGAACTGGCTCCTTTAGTTTTTTCTAATGGCAAGACGCAAGCTGACATTGTTAAAGAAGTTATTGATACAGTAAAGGAAGGTTATAAGGTTATTTTTATTAAAGGAATGTGTGGAACTGGAAAAAGTGCTGTTGCCTTAAACTTAGCTAGGCACTTAGGAAAAACATCTATTGTTGTTCCAATAAAATCCTTGCAAGAACAGTATTCAAGGGATTATGCAGGTAAAAAATACGTAATGCATAATGGAAAAAAATTAAAAATTTCCCCCATTTTAGGAAGAAATAATTTCAAGTGCAGATACCTGGAAGAGAATAATCTTAAAGACTTATCTCTAAATAATTCCTTAAAAGAAAAAAATTCAACATTAACCGAAGTTTTTAATAAACCAGCTAAGCTGCATTTCCCTAAAGACGACAAATCCTGTGATAATATCTATCTTCCATGTAAAATAGAGATAAAACAAAAAAATATCGCTATAATCCAGGAATTCATTAAAAAAAATCCTGATGTAGATATTTTAGATTTTGATTCTGTTGCAGATATCAGGAGAATGACTATAGCTCCTATATGTCCTTATTGGTCACCTATTGTTGCAGGAGAATATGAATTAAAAAAATTTAAAGAAGCAAAAAAAATCAGGTATAAAGGTTTGAACAACAAGAGTTTTATTATTTATCAAAGAAAAAACGGTTGTCCATATTATGAACAATATACAAATTATGATGATTCTGATGTTCTTATTTTTAATAGCTTGAAATACAAAATAGAATCCCTCATGGATAGAAAACCTTTAACAGAACTAGAGATAATAGACGAATGTGATGAATTCTTGGATAGTTTCACAATAGAAGAATCAATCAACCTCAATAGGTTGGCCTATGCTTTGAACGCTGTTATCACAAAAGATGAAAAAATAAAATCCTCGATAGCAGAGATTATCGATATTATAAATACAATCAAGATAAAGTATAAGGATATTAGGGCAGACGAGACCTTAGGTTTAGAAGGTACAATAATTCAGGATTTAATGCAGTCAATTATGTTTAGCAGGGAGTTAGTAGAGGAAATAGAACTCGATGAGCATAATTATCTTTATCATTTTGATGAAGTTGTAAAGACTTTTTCTGATTTTTTTAATGAGACTTTTTTTTCAATAGATAAAAAAGATAACAACATAATAATAAACCTAGTTACAACGAATCTTGAAAAAAGATTCAAAGAACTTTTAGATAAAAACAAAGTTTTTGTCATGATGTCCGGAACTATTCATTCAGAATCTGTATTGAAAAATATATTTGGTATACAGAAATTCAAGATAATAGAGGCAGAAATAAAACATCAAGGAGAATTATTGAAATGCAATAATGGATTTGAAAAAGATTGTAGCTATGCAAGTTTTCAAAATCATAAAATAACAAGGCAAGAATATCTGGAAAATCTTTCAAGAATAATAACTCTTGCTAAAAAACCGGTCCTTGTTCATGTGAATAGTTTTTCAGATCTTCCAATAGAATTTGAAAGATCTCAATTAAATATAGATAACCTGCCAACACAAGAAGAATTAATAAAAGAACAAATAGAAGATCCATTTGGAAAAAGAATAAATGAATTTAAAGAAAAGAAAATAGACATTCTTTTCACAACCAAATGTTCAAGAGGTGTGGATTTTCCAGGAGATACATGTAATAGCATAGTTGTGACTCGATTTCCTTATCCTAATATCACTGGATTGTTCTGGAAAATATTGAAAAAAACAAAACCTGCATATTTCATGAGCTTTTATATGGATAAAGCAAGAAGAGAGCTTCTTCAAAGAATATATAGGGGTTTAAGGAGTAAAGATGATAAAGTATGCTTGTTATCTCCTGATTCAAGAGTCTTGGATTTTGAGATAGAATGAAAATGAATACTATTAATTATAAATCATCTTTAAAGTTATATAATCCAGATGATTATGTCGGAAATTGAAAACCTCATCTTTTAAGATGAGGTAGTTTACTTGCATTCAATTTCCGAGCATCCTAAAAATTTCCGAATCAGAAAAATCGCCGATCAAACTCCATCCTTCAGGATGGAGTAGGCGATTTTTCA
>JAUYDD010000153.1 GCA_030704765.1 Nanobdellota archaeon
GCCCTTGTTTTTAGGATGCATGAAAATTCTTTCAGAAGAATTTTCTGCACAGAAAATTGCATAAAACAATTTTCTTGTGCTCAGAAATTAAAACAAACTGACATCCACATCTTAAAAGATGTGGTTTAATTTCTGACATCACCAAATCCCTGACGGGATTTGTACCCACACCTAAAGGTGTGGGTTTGCCGTGGATTCCGAAAAATTCCTCAAGAAGAATTTTTAGGCCCTAAAAATCCCTTGGATTTTTTTGGTGGTGAGACTGAAAAAAAGCATTTATGTATCTTAATCAAAAAATAAAAATGCTTTTTTTCACAAGAGCGAAAAAGACAATATCAAGTTATACTCCATTCTAAAGAATGGAGTTATCTTTTTTGCTTTGGATATAATTAACTGTTTAAATTAAATAGTAAAAAAATTTAAGTCTTATATCATAGATATTTTATTGTAATTATGTTTATAAATTAAAATTCTTATTTCATAGAATGGCAGAAAAAACTGGTGAAAAAATTGATATAAAATCCATAGGCAGAGCCATGGTATTGGACTCTCCTTTGATTCATATTTTTGAAGATTCACGAGGAATGTATGTTGTGCAAAAACCCCAAAAACCAGGGCAACTTCCTCATATCACTGTGAATGCTGCAACACTTCCTGGGGCATATGAATTAACATTAAATGCTGTTTGGGACCATGGGGTATTTTCGCGAACACATTATGACCAAAAAGCAGGTGAAGAATATTTACATCCTCCAAGTAAAGAAGCGACTACAATCGTGAATGTCTTAGAACCTTTTAAAGAACCGAGAATGCATAATTTTATACCTGGAGGGTATAAAGAACTTGAAAATTACAGGCAGGAAGTTGTTGAAGGAATTCATGATGCTTGGATTAAGCCTGGAGATACTTATTGGACTTATACTTATCATGAAAGATTTAAAAATTGGAATCCAAGTGTTGATTTAAACAGGGAGGACAGAGGATTTTTATTAAAAAGAGGGATTAATCAGATTGAAAAAGTTGTTGATGATTTAGTAAGAGATATTACAAGCAAAGGTGCTCAAATGACCACTTGGATGCCAAGTGCTGACCCAGGGCTTGAAAGCAACAGGCCTTGCTTGCAGAGAATGTGGTTCAGAGCATATGAATTAGAAGATAGTTCAATAGGATTAAATGCAAACTGGTATTTTAGAAGCAGAGATGTTAAAGCCTGGTTTATGAATTTTTGGGCATTATCGAGTTTGCATAGCCATATTGCTGATTTATTAAGCGAGAGGATACAAAGGCCAGTTTATGTTATGACAGAAAGTGATGGGAGTGACTCTTTGCATTTTTATGGTGATTTCCATAAAGAGTTTGAAGCAAGGCTAAAAAGAATTAAAACAGATGAAAATTTTAAAAGAAACGTCTTTAGATCTAATGTTAAAAAAATACCTGAAAATGAGAGAACTCCTGCTGAAGAAGCTTTTTTAGATGAAACTTTAAAAGAAAGAGCCAGAATCGAAGACAATCCACATTATAATTTAAATGAAAAGCCAAGAGAAGAATTAGCACAAAGAATTGCAGAAAATCCTGATGCTTATTCTGAAAGAGACAGGCAATTCGTAGAAAGACATTACCCTTACTTAATTATTCCCAAAAATGAGAGTTGGTTTGGAGACCATCATAGATTTATGGATGGCGGGATAAAATAATATTTATTAAATCTTTTCTGAAGACAGGGATAATAAGATGGATTGGCCTTTATACAAGAAAGAATTGCTTAGATTAGGAAATCCTAATAGCAATACTGGCTTATGCACTTTGTGGTCTGAAAAAGAAAAAGTTCTTGATGGGATTTTTTCAGATAATTATCTTATTGCAGGACAGTGTTATAGTGTTTCTGAAGGAATAAATCTTATTATAAGACATGCTCTTGCAAATAAAAGATTAAGAAGAATAGTTGTTTGTGGAGCTGATATAACACATTCTGGAGAAGCTTTAATTGCATTAAAAGAAAAAGGAATTGATTTAGAAAGAAGAGTTATTGGATTTGCAGATTGTGAAATTGAAGCTGAAATTCCAACAGATGCTATTGAAGGATTTAGACAAAATATGGATATAATAGATAAAAGAAGTGTCAAGGATTTTTCTTCATTAAATGGTTTTTTAAGTAGTTTACCTTTATTAGAACCATGGGGTGAACCTGAAGTTTATGAAAGACATTCTCCCCAATCACCTGAATTTTATCCTTCAGAAAGAACAGGATTTGTTGTTAGAGAAAAAAAAGTTGGTGATGTTTGGTTAAAAATATTACAAACAATATTAAGATTTGGACATATAAAGAAAAGCCAGTATTCTGATGATCAGCAAGAAATTGTTGGATTAACAAGCATAATTACAGAAGAAGATCTAAATAATTTAGACTGGAAACCTTATTTTAGATTTACAAGAGAACATTTTGAGCAATACCTTCCCCAAATAATGAGTTCTGAAATTATTGGAGATGTAAGCTATACTTATGGCTCAAGATTTAGGAATTTTAAAGGAATAAACCAAATTGAATCCATGGTTTCTCAATTAAGAAAAGCAATATTTTCAAGAAGAGCAGTTGCAGTTACTTGGGATGTTGAGACAGACCATGATAATGAGCATAGCCCATGTATAGATTTAATACAATCTCTTGCTCAAGAAAAACTTCATATGACTGCTTATATAAGAAGCAATGATATGTTTGGTGCATGGCCTGAAAATGCACTTGCTTTAAGAAAAGTGCAGTATGAAATTGCTGAAAAAGTAGGGGTAGAACCTGGAGACTTAATAATAGTTTCAAATAGTGCGCATATTTATTCTTCAAATTGGAGAGATGCAAGAAGAATTCTTGAAGAATATCCAGTGAAATTAGGTAGAGACTCTGATCCGCGAGGCAATATATTAATTGAAATTGAAGATGGAAAAATAAAAGTAACACATCTTAGTCCAGAAGGAAAAAGAATTGGAGAGTTTTATTCTGATAATGCAATTGAAGCTTATAGAATAATAGCAAATAATCAAATGATATCTCAGATTGGACATGCTTTAGATATTGGAGTTGAATTAGGAAAAGCAGAAATTGCTTCAAGAGAAAGAAGAAAATATATTCAGGACAAACCTTTAGATGGATTTTAATCTTATTTTCTAGGAAACTACAGAGAATTTTGCAAAATCAAAATTCCCTAAGAAGAAGTTTGAAAGCTGAAATTTACTATTTTTAGAGGTGCAAATTTCAGAAAACTATTTATTCAAACTTCTCTACAGAAAATCCAATAGATTTCCTGTCTTTTTGAAACAAGCTTACAAAAGTTTTTAAACTAATTCATTTTAATAATTTTATTATTAATTTGCCAGTTAATTTAATAATATCTCCATTTGGAGATGGATGCGTAGCTCAGCTGGTTAGAGCACCGGCCTTTTAAGCCGGGTGTCGGGGGTTCGAGTCCCCTCGCGTCCATATATTCATTCAAAAGATTTATAATTGATGAAATACTTTATTTTATAGAAGGAAAAATGGAATTAAAAAGATTTATTTTTGAGATACTATTGATTCTTGTACTAGTCCTTATAGGAGCTATCTTTGGAGGTGTGACTGGAAAGATTATCTTAGATGATAGTGTAAAAAGCATCTGTTCTAGTGATAAAGACTGCAGTAATGGTGAAGTATGTTGTGGATTTTACAATCAAGAAACTGGTGTATGTAATAATAAAGATATGTGTGAAAAGATAATCAGCTTCACTAAAGAAGAAAAATTAGAATATGAAAGGATGAAAAATATTTTATATGAAAAACCTAGTGAAAAAAGAGTTAATTACTTATGGCTTACTATATCCTGCTTAGCAATAATTATTGTTGTAATGATATTATTCATCAAAAAAGAACCTATACATATGAAAAGAGTTCCTTCTAGAAAAAAATACAAAAAGGAATACAGAAAAAATAGGCTGGAATATTTCTTTTATATATTTTGATTTATTTATAATTTCTAAATTTTACAGTTATGGATAACTGCATTGGTTATGTCTCAGTATAGTGCAGTTATACAGATAGAGAACTGCAAGATATATGTAACATAAGCTACACAGTTCTCTATATCTATTAACATCTATCAGGGGCTCATGCCCCATGATAGATGAATAGACAAATTTAGTTGAGTATGAATGAACCTATTCCCTTATCAGTATTTTTTTGGATATTCTAAAAATTGCCTAATTAACCTGATCTTCTTAGAAATGTTTTCTTTGCTGCTTTCTGATTCAGGCCTTTGCAATGATTCCATAGATTAGTTGACTTTGTTAGATATTATTTTCCTCCTTTTTTATTTTTTCCCTCTTCTCCCTTTAAAACAAATACTATAACTTCGTTGTCGATATATTCTTTTTTACAGTTTATCTTAGCTGAGTTCCCTCCGTTTGTCCTCACCTTATCTGTATAAATAGCATGATATTCAGCTTTTATCACTAATTTTTTAGCTGTCGTTGAATCTATATCAATCATATTCTTCTTTTTTTATTGTCTATGGATATCCATAGATATCCGTATATATAAATGTTTTGATTAATGATAATTAGATATTTGATAATTTAAAAAGATAAAAAAAGAGATAATAAAAATCAGTCGCCTATAGGACAGCCTGATTTTCTAATTTATATTGATAATGCTCATCATATTTAAATTAAAAATATTCAAATACTTAATAATTTCAATTATTATCAAGTAAACTACCTCATCTTAAAAGATGAGGTTTATTTTTCGACATAAAAAAGTATTTAAAGTTTAAAGTATTATATAATATACTGAAAAAATTGCAGGAATATTATACATAAGTGTAATTATACAAAATAATTGAAAAATATAGAAAGATTTATAAATGAAATCTAAATTCTGATCGAAAGGTTTATAAACCAAGTATATGATTTATTTATAATTATAAAGTTGTTAAAGGAAATTATAGCATTTTATATAAAAAACTAACTCTGTTTATTATAATCTGCGTTATTTCAGACTTTCGAAAATGCACGTTTTACAGCCTAAACACACAAAGATGAGCTCTCAAGAAGTCGATAAATTATTAACAGAATTAAATATTTCTCCTACTCAATTACCAAAAATTAAAATCTTAGATACTGCTTTACCTGAAAGTAGTGAGATTGGAGACATAATCAAGATTGAAAGAGTAATTGATGGAAAAAAATCCTATTATTATAGAGTAGTATCTGTTTAAAATATAAATTATTTTATTCCTAAAAAATGAACATAGAAAAACAACAAATGAAAGAAGAGCATTTGCTTGTAAAAAAATATCTTGAAGAGCATAGTCTTGTGGAATCAAACATAACTTCTTATAACAACTTTATCAACCACAGGATACAAGAGATAATTGAAGAACTCAATGAATCTATGCCCAAAGAAGAGGAGATAGACATTAAACTTGGAAAAGTCAAGGTCGGAAGGCCTCATATTGTTGAAGCTGATGGAAGCTCCCATATGATAACGCCTGCTGAAGCCAGGATAAGAGGATTAACATACGCAGCTCCAATAAATGTGGAGATAACAGTGAAACAAATGGACCAAATGGAGAGCCATGAAGTAGAGATAGGAAAAATTCCCGTGATTGTAAAAAGTGAGTGCTGTAATCTTTCTGGCATGACTAAAGAACAATTGATTGAAAATTATATAGATCCATTAGAACCAGGAGGATACTTTATTATAAATGGGAATGAAAGAATCATGGTCATGACAGAAGACCTCGCTGAAAACCAGCCTTTCATTGAAAAATCTAAAGGTAAATTAATGCTCAGGTTATTCTCAAAAAGAGGAAGCTACAGAATACCGATATCAATAACAGACACTCCAGAAGGTATTGTTGAAGTCTCATTCTCTAGATTCAAGAACATTCCAATAGTCATAATGTTAAAAGCACTTGGTATGATAAAAGAATCTGATATAGCTAGATATATTGGAAAAGAGAACGATAGCTTAATTGTTAATCTATATGAATTTGCAAATATTCAATCTGATAAAGATGCAATGCTTGCTATATCTGAAAAAACCTCATTGCAAGGAACTGAAAAAGAGATATTAGATAGAATAAAGCAGAGGGTTGACTCATATTTCTTGCCTCATATTGGACTAAGAAAAGAGGACAGGATTGAAAAGGCTATAACATTGTGTAAATTCATAAAACAATTCTTTATTGCAAAAGAAAATCCTAGTAATCTTACTGATAAAGACCATTATGCAAACAAAAGAGTCAGGATGTCAGGAGATCTTTTAGCTGATTTATTTAGAGTGAACATGAACATTTTATTGAGGGATATACAGCATTCATTACAAAAAATCCAGAAAAGGAAAAAATTCTATTCAATAAAGACTATAGCAAAATCAACTTTATTTACGCATAGGATTGAAAGTGCTATTGCTACTGGTAATTGGATTGGAGAAAGAACAGGAGTCACACAGAATATGGATAAGACAAACTATCTTGCTGTACTTTCTGGATTACAAAGAGTATCTTCTATGTTACCGGGCGAACAAGAAAACTTCCTTGCAAGAACATTACATCCAACACATTATGGAAGATTCTGCCCTGTTGAAACTCCTGAAGGAACTGAAATTGGCTTAAGAAAAAATCTTGCAATTCTTGCGAAGATATCTACAAGAGCTGACCTTACAGAAGAAAAGATAATAAGAGTATTGAACAATCTTGGCATGAAAAAAGAACCAGAGAATGAATCATGCGATATATTCTATAATGGAAGATTCATAGGATGCATTGAAGACAGAAAAAATCTAGTAAGAGAATTAAGAGAAAAAAGAAGGCGTGGAGAATTTCCAATAGAATTATCAATAAGATTCAATGATCAATTAAACATTACCCTATTATCAACTGAGGTTGGAAGAGTCATGAGACCATTGATAACAACTGACAATGGAAAATCAAAATTGACTGAAGAGCATATGAGATTATTAAGAGAGAACGCAATAAAATGGAACGATCTAATAAAGAACGGGATAATAGAATATCTTGATACTGCTGAAGAAGAGAATGCTCTTGTTGCATTAACAGAAAAAGATATTAACAGTGATACTACACATCTAGAGATAGACAAGATTGATTTATTAGGAGTTGTGACTTCTTTAGTTCCTTACGCAAACTATGACCAGAGCTCAAGACTTAACAGAGGCTCTAAAACACAGAAACAAGCATTAGGACTTTATGCAGCTAATTATCATTGCAGAATAGACACTGATGTAAATATACTGCATTATCCTCAAAAACCAATTGTCAGGAGTTTTGTGTATGATACTTTGAATGTACATCCTGCTGGACAAAATATAATAGTAGCTGTAATGACACATGAAGGATATAATATAGAAGATGCTTTGATATTAAACAAAGGCAGTGTTGACAGAGGACTTGGAAGAAGCACTTATTTCAGGCCATATACTTCTATTGAATTAAATTATGCAGGAGGATTAAAGGATGAAATATGTATTCCAGAAAAGGATGTATCAGGATATAGGACTGAAGAATCTTATAAGTATCTTGAAGATGATGGTATAGCATATGTTGAAGCTGCATTGAATTCTGGTGATGTTGTCATTGGAAAAATATCACCTCCAAAATTCTTATCTGAAGTAAGAGAAATATCTATCAAAGCAAAAAAAGAAGCATCTTCTGTTATGAGGCAAGAAGAACAAGGTGTTGTAGATGCGGTATTTATCACAGAAGACGGTCAGGGTAACAAAGTAGTAAGAGTAAGGACAAGAGACTTAAGAATACCTGAACTAGGAGACAAGTTTGCTACATCTCATGGACAAAAAGGAATTATTGGAGCAATTGTTCCTGAAAATGATGTTCCATTCACATCAAGAGGAGTCAGGCCTGATATCCTATTTAATCCCCACTCTATTCCAGGCAGGATGACAGTAGGATATTTGATTGAATTATTAGCAGGTAAAGTAGCTTGTCTTTCTGGAAAAATCATTGATGGAACTGGATTCTCTGGACAAAGAATAGAAGATCTTGAAAACCAATTAAAAGAACTTGGATTCAGAGAAGATGGAAAAGAAACATTATACAATGGAATAACAGGGAGAATGATGCAAGTCAAGATATTTTTAGGAAATATGTATTATCTTAAATTGAAATATATGGTCGGTAACAAACTTCATGCAAGAGCATCTGGAAAAGTAACATTACTTACAAGACAACCTATTGAAGGAAGAGCTAAGGGTGGAGCATTAAGGCTTGGAGAAATGGAGCAGCAAGCTTTAGTTGCTCATGGAGCTTCATTGTTATTAAAGGAAAGATACGATTCAGACAAAGTAATATTGCATATATGCAGCAAATGCGGTGCAATTGCAATTGAAGACAATATAAGAAACAAATTGACCTGTCCATTATGCAATTCACAAGAAATCGAACCTATAGAGATATCTTATGCATTCAAATTATTAGTAGATGAAATCCAATCCTTGCATATCAGAACTAAATTTAATTTGAAGAATAAATATGAGTAAAATGGACATGATAAACTGGACTATTGATGGATTTTTGCAAAGAACATATGAAAAAGCTTTTGCCAAAACTAGATTGCCTATAATTGGCAATGAAATATTTGACATAAATTTATGTGAAGGAGAAATTAAATCATATTGCCAAGTATGCTTAAAAAATATAAATAATCAAGGAAAATCAGGAGAAAAAGAATAAAATGAAACCAATTCGTAAACAAGTCGAGAGCCTGCAATTCACTTTATTAAACCCAGATGAAATAAAGAAAATATCAAAAGCAAAAATAATTACTCCTGAACTTTATGATGTAGATGGTTATCCTGTTGATGGAGGACTTATGGACCTTAGACTTGGTGCAATAGACCCAGGTGTAAGATGCAGAACTTGCGGTGGAAGACTAAAAGAATGCCTTGGACATCCTGGAAGCATTGAACTAGCAAGACCAATTATACATATAAAATATGCCCCTATAATAGAGCTTTTCTTAAGATCCTATTGTTCTGAATGCTATAGACTGATGCTGAAAGATAAGGACAAGGAGAAATATAAATCAATAAAAGACAGGTTAAAAAGAGCAAGAGATGCAAAGAAATGCCCTCACTGCCAGTGCGACCAAGAAAAAATAAAACTTGAAAAACCTACAACATTCAGAGTACAGAAAAGAAGATTGTTTCCTGGTGAAATAAGAGAAAAACTAGCTAGGATTCCTGATGAGGAAGCAAGACTTGCTGGAATAGATTCAAAAATATTCAGGCCTGAATGGGCTATATTGACTTTATTATTAGTTCCTCCTGTAACAGTAAGGCCCTCTATAACTCTTGAATCAGGAGAAAGATCAGAAGATGACTTAACACATAAATTATCAGATATAATAAGGGCCAACCAAAGATTATGGGAGAACTTAAATGCTGGAGCTCCTGAAGTTATTATTGAAGACCTTTGGGACCTTTTGCAATATCATATAACTACATTCTTTGATAATTCAATTACAAAAATACCTCCTGCAAGACATAGAAGCGGCCAGCCATTAAAGACAATCACTGAAAGAATAAAAGGCAAAGAAGGAAGAATCAGGCATAATCTTGCTGGAAAAAGAGTCAATTTCTCTTCAAGAACAGTAATATCTCCTGATCCTGCTTTAAAATTAAATGAAGTAGGTGTACCATTTGAAATAGCTGAAATATTGACTGTTAATGAAAGAGTTACATCCTTTAATATTGAACAATTTAAAAACATAATCAAGAACGATCATTATCCTACTGCTAATTATATAATAAGGCCTGATGGAAGAAGAAAAAGGATAACACCTGAACTTAAACAAGAGATTTTAGATGAACTTGTTCCTGGCTATGTTGTTGAAAGGCAACTTATTGACGGAGATGTAGTTTTGTTCAACAGACATCCATCATTACATAAAGCGAGTTTAATGGCTCATTTTGTAAAAGTATTGCCATATAAGACATTCAGGATACATCCAGCAGCTGCTCCACCTTATAATGCTGATTTTGATGGAGATGAGATGAACATACATGTACCTCAGACAGAAGAAGCAAGAGCTGAAGCAAAAATATTGATGGATGTAAACCAGAACTTGATGTCCTGCAAAGACAATTCTAACATGCTTGGTTGCATTTCTGATGCAATCACGGGAAATTACATTCTTGGAGAAACTGTTCTATCAAAAGCTGATGCATCTCAATTACTTTTCAGCGCTGGAATTGATTATAAACTAAATAAGAACACTGTTCATGGAAAAGAAATAATCTCAGAGATATTACCAAAGATAGATTTCAAAGGAAAGACTAAATCAGGAGAGACATTCACTATAAAATCAGGTAAAATAGAATCAGGTGCTGTTGATAAAAATGTTTTTGGAGTAGAATCAGGAGACCTTCTAAAACATCTAGACAAAGACCATGGAAGGACAAAGACTATTACCATATTAGAGAATGCTTTCACTATTGGAACTTCTTATCTATCAAAACATGGATTTACAATATCAGTAAATGATCTTAATGTAAATGATAAGATAAAGAAATCAACTATAGACATAATCAAAGATGCTGAAAAAGAGACTGACAGCATAATAGAAAGCTATAGAAAAAACACTTTAGAGATAATTCCAGGTAAGACTCCAGAAGAATCTAGAGAAATAAAGATTTTACAGACTTTGAATGGGATCAGGACAAAGATAGGAAAAATAGTTGAAAAAGAAGTCCCTAAATCAAACCCTGTCAGTGTGATGATAAATGCAGGTGCTGGTGGAAATGTATTGAATATTACCCAGATGGCATGTTGCGTAGGACAGCAAGCTTTATGGAACAAAAGAATCAATCTTGGTTATCGCAATAGGACATTATCATTCTTCAAAGAAGGAGACCTATCACCAAAATCAAGAGGATTCATATACAGTTCATTCCTAAATGGCCTTCAACCTTATGAGTTTTTCTTTGGAGCTATAACCGGGAGGGATGCTCTTATGGATACAGCATTAAGGACTCCAAAATCAGGTTATCTATATAGAAGACTTGCAAATGCATTACAAGACATAAGGGTGGAATATGATAAAACTGTTAGAGATGGTTCTGGAAGCATAATACAATTCAGATATGGTGAAGATGGAAAAGATGTTTCTGAACTTCACAGAGAAAAAGAGGTATCAGCTGGAGAAGCAATAGGGATAATCACAGCACAATCTTTTGGAGAACCTTCTACACAAATGGCACTTAATACATTCCACTTTGCCGGAGTCTCTGAAGTGCAGGTCACATCTGGACTTCCTAGATTAATAGAAATATTTGATGCAAGAAGATCTCCTTCTACACCTACAATGGACATTTGGCTTAATAGAGAACATAACAATGAAAAAGATGCTAAGACAATTGCTGAAAAAATACAAGAAGTAAAAATAAAAGATATAGTAAAAGAAATAAGGATTAATTTTGGTGATAAAAGAATTGAAGCTGTTGTAGACAATGAAGCATTGAAAAGAGTCCATTCTTCAATAGAAACTATTGCAAATAGATTGAAAGAAGAAGGAAAACTTGGAAAGAACTGCAAAGTACATGGAAATATGCTAGTGTTCAATGAAAAAGAGCTTAATTTCAAAGAGATTTATAAATTAAAAGAAAAAATAAAAGATACAATAATCTCCGGAATCAAAGGCATAGAACAAGTTCTTGTTGTAAAAAAAGAAGAAGGATATGTTATACTTACTGCTGGAACAAACCTTAATGATATAATCAATTTCAAGGGAGTTGATAATTCTAGGACAATATCCAATGATATTCATGAAGTTTGCGATGTGTTTGGAGTAGAAGTAGCAAGACTGACAATAATTAGAGAAATAGAAAAAGTAATCACTTCTCAAGGCCTTGATATAAACCGGAGACATTCCCAAATGATTGCAGATGCTATGACTTCTGAAGGTACTGTTAAAGGTATAACTAGGATGGGTATTATATCCCAAAAAACATCAATACTTGCTAGAGCAAGTTTTGAGACACCTGTAAAACAATTCGTCAATGCTACATTGAAAGAGAACAAAGATGAACTTAATTCTGTCATCGAGAACATAATACTTAACCAACCAGTTCCAATAGGAACAGGCCTTCCTGGATTAATGGTTGAAGTAACTGGTCCACTTACAACAGAAAAACAAAAAAAAGACAAGAGTGTAGAACATCTAACTAAATTTACAAAAGATTCTTCTAAACATACAACAGAACCGATTGTTGAGAAAACTAAGAAGAAAAGAATTCCTTTAACAAACATTTAAAAAGTCTTTATACAATAATTTTTCATAATATATTTAATATGGTAAAAGTTTTAGACATGCAATTTATAAGGTATGCAAATCTATTCAACAATGTCACTAGGATTCGTACTAACCATTGCTTCGAATACAATTCTACAATAATATTTGTTGTTCCTAGACAATTTGTGACTAAAGCAATCGGCCCAAATAACATCAACTTAGAGAAATTAAGCAATATAATTGGGAAAAAAGTGAAGATTGCATCTATTCCAAATGGTAAAGAGGACCTAGAAAGATTTGTCTCAATAATAACAAGGCCTATTAGGTTCAAATCAATAGAAATAAGAGATGATGAAGTAATAATCTCAGCTAATATCCAGAGCAAAGCTTCTTTGATTGGAAAGAACAAGATAAGACTAGATGAAATGGAAAACATCCTTGGACAATATTTTGGAATAAGAAAGGTGAGAGTGAAATAGAGAGAAGATAATTGTTAGTAGTAAGTTGTTAGTGGTTGGTTGTGAGGCGGTTGTTGTTATTTTCAAATCTGGGTTTAATACCCCGAGGCTCTGCCTCGGCAGATTTGAAACCTTCAAAATCTTCAGATTTTGAATGGCCCAGAAAAACTTCTGAAAGTTTTTCTTGGAGACTGAAATTGCCGGTCGCGAAGCGAAAAAATCAAAAAAACAATGGGCCA
>JAUYDD010000154.1 GCA_030704765.1 Nanobdellota archaeon
AACCGAGCAAGATTATCTTATTTTAAGAAAATTAAATAATATGTACGCAAGGCTATAATAAAGAAAAAGTTTAAAAACCTTATTCTTTATCTTGTCTTAATAAATAATTTACAAAAAACCCTAGGTTTTTTAGATAATGAAACTACCAAAAAAAACAAAAAGATATTGTCCGTATTGCAGGAAAAAAACAGAACAAAAAATAGAATTAGTTTCAACTGGTTTCAAAAGAGGAACATTAGCTAGAGGTTCATTATCTAGAGTCAGAAAAAGAGGAAAAAACAGGGGAATGGGCAATCATGGAAAATATTCAAGAAAAGCTATAAAATCCTGGAAAAGAAAAACAAAAACAACAATGAGAAGAGTTCTTTTATATACTTGCAAAGAATGCAAAAAATCAAAATTATCCAAACACTCAAGAAGAGTATCAAAAATAATACAAGAATAAGATGGCAGCGCAAAAACAATCCAAAGTAATAACAAAAAGAAGAAAATTTATTGAAGTTAATATTCCTTTAATAAGATCAAAAATAGAAATAGCAGCAAATTCACCAAAAGACCTTGAAGGAAGGAACGCAAAAATCGATTTGACAAGGCAGCTTAAAGGAAAAAGCGTAGAAGCTGTTATGAAAGTGGTTCTTGAAAATGACAAGCCAGTTGCTCATCCAATAAAAGTAAAATTGATGCCTTATTTTATAAGAAGGATGATAAGAAAAAGAATAAGTTATGTTGAAGATTCATTTTTAGCAAAAAGCCAGAACAGTCTTCTTATAGTGAAGCCTTTTTTAATAACAAGGAACAAGGTCTCAAGATCAGTCAGGAAAACTTTAAGGAACAAAAGCAAGAATTGGCTAGAGGATTATATTAAAGAAAGAACAGATGATGAGATATTTAATGATGTATTATCAAATAGAATGCAAAAACCTCTTTCCTTATATCTTAAAAAAACTTATCCTTTGTCTTTATGTGAAATAAGGATATTAGAATTAGTAAGACCTTTAAAACCAGAAGAAGTTCCAAAAATAGAGAAAAAAATCCATATAGAGCCAATAATAGAAGAAAAAGAAGAGTTCATAGACCAGATGAAAGAGATTGAAGATGAATTAGTGAAAAAAGCTGAAAATGAAATAAAACAAGCTCAGGAAAAAGCTAGTAAGATAGAAAAAGATAAATCCGAAGAAAATAAAGATGAAAAAGAAGAGAAAAAGGAAGAAGTAGAAAAAGAAGAAATAGCACAAGAAAAACCTAAAAGAGGAAGAAAAAAGAAAATTGAAAATTCAGAAGAGAAAAAGGAAGAAGAAAAAATAAAACCAATAAAAGAGAAAAAAACAAAAGAGAAAACAGAAAAGTCAGAAGAAAAAAAAGAAAGAGAAAAATCTGAATAAAAATAAAATGGTAATTGAACAAACTTTAGTCTTGATAAAACCTGATGGTTTAAAAAGAGGTCTTGTTGGAGAGATTATAACAAGAATAGAAAGAACCGGTTTGAAAATAATTGCAATGAAAATGATTTGGCCAGATAAAAAGTTTGCTGAACAGCATTATTTTGATGTTGAAGAAAGGCATGGAAAAAAAGTTTTAGATAATTTAACAGGATATCTTACAGCAGGGCCAGTATTAGCAATTTGTTTTGAAGGAGTTGATGCTATTTCTTTAGTAAGAAAAATAGCAGGGCCTACTTATCCAAATGAAGCGCCTCCAGGAACAATCAGGGGAGATTTTTGCCATATTTCAAAAATTCATGCTAATGAAAATAATCAAGTAGTTGGAAATTTAATTCATGCTTCAGCAGGAATAGAAGATGCAAAAAAAGAATTAAGCTTATGGTTTACAAAAAAAGAAATGCATTCTTACAAAAGAACAGATGAAGAACATGTCTGGTGAAAATGTTCTAGATAAACCATTTATTTTTTAATCCAATGGAAGTTAAAGATGCTATTATAAAAAGAAAAAGTATTAGAAAATATAAAGATTTAGAGATTCCTAAAGATTTAATAAATGAAATTCTAGATGCAGCAAGACTTTCTCCTTCAGCATATAATGCTCAACCTTGGAAATTCAAAATTATTAATGATAAGAATGTAATTAAAAAATTAAAGAAAAATAATGTTTTTAAAAATGAATTTGTTTATACAGCACCATTAATTATCGTATGCTGTGGAGATACAACCTGTTATCCAGAGCGAGCAAAAGAAAATTTCGAATTAAAAGATTTGTCATTAATAGATGTTACAATAGCATGTCAAAGTCTAATTTTAAGAGCAACCGACCTGGGACTTGGTACATGTTATGTTGGTTTAATAGACAGAAATAAATTAAAAAAAATACTAAACATTTCTAAAAATTATATAATTTCTTATGTAATCACTGTTGGTTACCCTGATTTATCAGAAGAACTCGGAATTACAACAAGAAAAAAGCTAAATGATATAATTTTATAAATAATTTATATTTATTAATATAATTCTTTCTTTTAATTTTCATTATTAGTAAGAGTCTTAATAATTTTCATTAAATCACTAAATTCTAAGGGTTTTCTTAAATAACCCTGATAATCTTTGTATTCTGACAAATCATATTGTTGTTTTAATTTCTCTCTATTCATTGCTGAAACAACTAAAACAGGAATATTCAATTTTTTAGCATGTCTTGTAAATTTAATCCTGCTATTCCTCGATTCTACTAAAGCAGTTTTTCTAGTTTTTCCGCGAGGATATCTTGTATTTAGAACAGTTAAATTAACAGGATAAGGTTCAACAATAACTAAATCATATTGATTTTGGCTCAAAAAATCATCTGCAATTTCTGTATAAGGAGTAATATCTAGTCTAGTTAATATAGAAACTAAATCTTTTCTATGGACTTCCCATTGTTCCTTATAATCAACAATTAATACACTGACCATAATCCTAAATAATATGACTATGATTTAAATAATATTATTATTAGATATGGATAACTGCATTGGTTATGTCTCAGTATAGTGCAGTTATACAGATAGAGAACTGCGTAGCTTATGTTACATATATCTTGCAGTTCTCTATATATACAACAAATAATTATGGTGGATAAATATTTAGAATTGTTAGTGTAAAAATAAAAAGTAATGTTAGAGGGGAATCAAAGTGATAAACTCTTATTAAGAAAAGCAAAAATTTTGCTCAAAAAAATTTTGTTTTTTGCTATAAAAACACTTTTAAACCCCTATTGATATAATTAATTATTGCCTCCATAGCTCAGTCGGTAGAGCGGCAGTTTTGTAAACTGTAGGTCGTCGGTTCGATCCCGGCTGGAGGCTTATATAATATTGCGCAGCAATATTATAATCCCTTGGGATTGAAGTTCTAGTGTTCGGTTCGATCACTTCAAAAGCACCTGCTTTTGAATGTTCACAAAATTTTCTAAAGGAAAATTTTTAGGACCGGCTGGAGGCTGTCTTTTTTTGTTTATTTTCCTAATATCTGGATTTTTCAGAATATATAATATTTTATAGTAAATAGGAATCAGTATTAAACCGCTGTACAAAGATTATTAGAGCATTTGCACTTAAATTGGTCAGTTTGATTAAAAACAACAAAATTATAAAACTTGTACAGTTCTGGAACCCTGCAACCAACATTTTCAAAAGCTTTGCAAGAAGAATCTTGATAACACAATAAAGACTTTTCGCTTATACATTGATTATGGTCACAAATTACATTTGTAGGAAAATCTTCAAAATAAACCCCTCCTTTAGGAGGCGGAGAATATGAGTAATTATTTTTGTATTTAATATTAATTGCTTTCCAATTGTGGTAACTTAAATGAGTCATCATACAATCACTATTGGTTAAACAGAAATCTACGTTCCCATTATCTTACGGAGGTAAGCATTTTTTATTACATTCTTCATAATTAAAAAGTTTAACACTAGTACCGCATCCAGTTGCACTTACACATCTTCCACCATAAAAATAATACCCTAATATTGATTGACAAGAAATGCACTCACTTCGTGAGTAACCATGCACTGTTAGATTTACTAAACTAACTCCAAAAATTTCGTAACATCCGCTAGGTCCGGTGTAAGGTCTCCAGTTACAATTAATTTTTCCATTTACATCTAAAGTTTCATTGATTTCAGGATTTCCTGCACTATAATTAGTTACTATACATTTCTAGCATTCACTCCAATCATTAAACAGATAATGACCTTCAAATTGACAATAAACTGTTGCTAAACATTTTTTACCATTAAAATAAATACAATGTTCAGGTATGACTGAAGGATTTGTTTCTTCAGATATATCTTGAGTAGGTCTCCAATTACAATCAATAGGTTTAAGAGGCTGTGGCATACATTTTTTATTGCATTCATCATAAGATTGATACAACATTAAATTTCCATTTATACTATAATCTTTTATTTCAGAACAACTATTTCCATCAAAATAATAACCTAAAAATTGTTTTCCTTTTCTGCATGAAACAGATTTTGTTTTATTAATTATTTTAAAAACTTCTTTCTCTCCAAAAATATCATAACATCCATTAACATCTTTATATGGTTTCCAATTACAATCTATTTCCAAGCTTGTATAATCATTTTTATATAAATCATAAGAAATATTTCCATTAATAATAACCATTCTTAAAAATATTAATCCTTCAGAATACTGTTTTATTTGACTTTTTCCATTTGATGTTTTTATTAAAGTCTTATCAAATTTTTTCTGATAGCTTAAATCGAGATTTATTTTATCTATTTTTAGTTTCTCATTTATATTATTTGATTGATAATTAATAGTAAATTTATTTAAGGGGATTTTCAAAGTTATGTTATTATAATCTCCGCTTAACACCTTAATAGAATTTGTATTTTTTGATTTTATATATATTAATTTCAACTTCAGGATATTATCAAAATTATCTACAACAAAAAAATTAACTTCTTTATCATAACATTTTTTATTAAGACAGTTTTCAGTATAGTTTTTAATTGAACTATTTTCATCTGCTTTAATTGATAATTCTTTTGTTTCATAATCAAAGCCAATGAATAATTGAAGATTATTAGGTATAACTGAACTTTCTTTATAATTAGGATCAAAATTATCTGGATTAGGGGGTCTAGGAGTTCCAACATCTACAGCATTTACAGTAAAAACTAAAATAAGAACCATTAAAGGGATAATGCAGTTTTTAATCACCCCTTGGTTTGCTAGCATAAAAAATAGATATAAATTTATGTTTTAAACATATTTATCGTTAGATATATATTATATGAGTAACTATAAAGTCATGAAAATGCCTTTATAGTTACAGTTATATAATCGCTATACTTTGTTTTAAAATGAAAAGATGTATTAATAAAAGGTGCTCTATAATATCAATTATTTTAATATCAATTTTATTTATAATAATAAATTTAACTATTATATCAGCTCAAGGTTCTGATTTGAATATTTCTCTTGCAAAACAGAAATTAATAAATTATCTTAACAACCAAACTTGTGGTGGAGTTGAGTTTTCTTCATATTCAGATATAGGATATCTATATGAAATAAATGTGACATATCAAGGAGAGATTGTAACTGTTTATATTACCAAAGATGGTATATATTTTGTTCAAGGAGCTATAAAAATCAATAATTCTACAAAAGAAGTTAATGGAATCATAGCAGGAGAGAAATTAGTAAACTACCTTAATAACAAGACTGGTGGCGGGGTTGTTTATGATAGCTCTAATGACTTGGGTAAAATATATGAAATTAATGTAATCTATGAAAATCAAACAATACCTGTATTTATCACTAAAGATTCTCAATATTTTATTCAAGGAGCAATTCTTATTAATGATACTAATAGTTCAGGTTGTTATAATAACTTAAATAACTCGAATATCTCTATTCCTAAATCAGATAAGCCTGATGTAGAATTATTTGTAATGACTCTTTGTCCATATGGATCACAAGAAGAAAAAGGAATAATTCCAGTCTTTGATTTATTAGGAGAAAAGATAAATACTAAGATAAGATTTGTTCATTATTTTATGCATGGAGATGAAGAAGAGCTACAGACATATGTTCAAATATGTATAAGAGAAGAACAATCAAAAAAATATATAGACTATTTATCTTGTTTCTTACAGAAAGGGAATAGTCCCAATTGTTTGGAGAAGAATAATATTAATATGAACCTTCTTAATATATGTCTTTCTGATAATTATAAAAAAGCAAAAGAGTATTATGAAGTTGATAAGAATTTAAGTTTAGGTTATGAAGTCTATGGATGTCCAGCATTAGTCATAAATGGAAAGATAATTGATACATCAAGGAGTTCTGCTGAACTCTTAAATACAATATGCTCTGCATTTAATAATGCTCCAGAAGAATGCTTAACTAATCTTTCCACAAAAATCCCATCACCAGGATTTTCTGACATAAATATAAATTATTTATCACCTAGTGATAAATCTTCAGTAAATGGTGAAGTGGAGTTCATTATAAACTATACATCTAAAGAAAATAAGTTTGTATTTTTTTCATTATTATCACTTGACTTGAATAAAATTCTTATCTCAGGAGAAAATGCATCATTGATTTTAACAAATTATTTGAACTCAAAAAATAAAGGAAATACAAGTTATTTAAGTTATAGAGATATAGGAGATTTATATGAAGTTAATGTTTCTAATAATAATCAAATTATTCCTTTTTATATAACTAAAGACGGAATGTATTTTTTGGAAAATATTACACAAACAAATAATTTCTCGAATGAAAGTAATACCACAGAAAGAGAGTTAGTAAAAAATCTAAGAATATGGAATCAGTATGGAATAATAAGCGGAAAAAGCTTAGGATATTTAATAGAATATAAATTAAATTCTTCAGTATTCAATAATAGCATGTTCATTACCCAGGAAGGCAGATATATGGTTAATGGGAATGTAGAAAAAATTAATTTAAAAAAGTATTATCATTTTAATACAGGGGATTATCTAAATTCTCCAAATTTACAAGTATTATTAGTTTCAATTAAGGAATGTTCCTCAAATAATATATGTAGTTTTAAGGTCAATCTTTCAGAATATGCCCCAGCAACCATGGGATATTATTTTGGCATTATTGGAGATTATGAATATCAGTTTAGTAATCCTTATCAAATTGAAGTTGGAAAAGTTAGTTGTGATAACAATAACGATTGTTTCAATAAAGGATTTATAAAAAATTTCTCAAAAAATTCAAATTTATCTAATATAAAAGTGAATATTTCTAATAATATAATTTATATAGGTAAAGATAATCAAACAAGGGTAATTTTTCAGCAGGATTTTAAAAGAAATATTCTAAATTTAGAAAATCTTACTATTAAAAATCAAGATAATCTAAGCAGTTATTCTTATTTAATTATAAATGGCTTGGATTTATCTAGATTTGGAACTAAAAAAATAATATATCTTGATAGAATATTAAACAGCACAGGTATTTGTATAAAAGATAAGGAAATATTTTCAATAACAGAAATATCAGATAATTGTAAGGATCAAAATGAATTTTGGGTTCCTTGTCCAGGTTCAACTGGCCAATATTTTTGTAATCTGTCTTTAGATAATAACAAATATATTGTCAGGGGATTAAACCATTCAGGAGTGAAAGAACAATCAATTTATTGTGGAGATAATGTCTGCAATAGTGAAGAATCTTGTTCTACTTGCTCAAATGATTGTGGAGGATGTCCTCAACCTCCTAGCGGCGGTGGTGGAGGCGGAGGAGGTGGAAGCTCAACTACAGAAACACAAAAGAAAAACAATACAATATCAAATTTTTCTAATGCGAGTAAATCTTCTAATCAAAATCTTGTTTTAAACAATACAGAACTCACAAATGAGATTAATAAGACCTTAAACAAACCTTCAAATGAAAACAAAGGATTATTTGGAATAACTGGAAGATATATAAATGTTAATTTGATAAAAAGATCTCTTCCTTATTCAATAATAGTTTTAATTATTATTATCATAATATTATTTTATATATTTTATTATCAAAAAAACAAAGGATCTAACAATAAAATTCGTTTTTATATGAAAAAGAAAAATAAAATCAAAAAAAGATAAATATAGAGAACTGCGTAGCTTATGTGATATATATTTTGTAGTTCTCTATCTGTATAACTGCACTATACTGAGACATAAACAATGCAGTTATCCATAGCTATAAAAAACAATCCCTTTTATTTTAACCACACTCACCCTCAAGAAACCTTTAAATAATTCATCTTCTTTTATTATTCATGGCAAAAAATGAAGAATCAGCTGGAATCTTCAAAAAGACAATGGCTTCTTTATTAGTTATAACAGGCGTATTTGTCGTATTGATAATAAGTAATTCTATAACAGGAAGAGTAGTGGGTGAAGGAGAATCAGGAACAGGCCTTCAAGATTTATTCATAATATTCTGGGCAGGACTATTAGTTGCTGCAGGTATCTGGATATGGAGACATGATAATTTCCATAAATCTATTTTTAAAGAAAAATAAGATAGTTTAAATCATTGATTTAGATTTATTTTTCATAAACGTTTAAAACATAACTACACCAATTCATAATTGATACCTCTTAATCTGTTAGGGATTACAATCTACTGATCTCCTAGCTATTATTTTTGGATTAATGATAAGGAAAAAACATCAGCTGGTGAAAGCCGATGATGTTTAGAAAGTAGCCCCTAAATCAAAAAAACAATGGGCCACCACACCCTAAAGGTTTTTGCCACAGCTAAAAAATCGCCTGCTGGCGAGTGTGGTTTGATTGGCCCTTGTTTTTAGGATGCTCAGAAATTAAAACAAACTAACATCCACATCTTAAAAGATGTGGTTTAATTTCTGACATAATAATGAGTCAAGTTTTAAGATTTAGTGTATTTAACCTAACCACCAATTATTTTTATTCCTCACTAATCCCCTCTGCTTTTTTATCAACTATCAGTATATTTGCGATTTCTTCTGGAATATTTGCAATATCTCCTTTTCTAAAAGGCCCCATCTTATTGCCTTCGAGATCTAGAAATTCCCCTGTATCTTCAATAAAGAGCACCATCTTGTTCTTAGATCTTATATCCTCTCCTTCATCAATGCCTTTTAATAATTCAGTGATTTTCTTATCAGATCTTTCTAATGATTTCATGATTCCTTCAAAAGCTTCTTTTTCAGGAGCAAGCATGTTTTCAAAATCTCTTTTAGATATTCCAGTTTCAGCTGCAACAAAGGCAAGTTCAAGTATCTTCTTTTTTCTTCTGAGCATGAGCTCTTTGAATATTGCTATAGAATTCTCAAACTGTTTCTTGGTCTTTATTATAATATCTGAAAAATCATCATCTTTTTTATCAGCTATCTCTTTTTTATCCTTAAGATAAGCAGCTACATCCTTTATAAAACTCTTAGGAATAGGTTGTAATTGCTCGCTATATCTTTCTTTTCTCAATGCATCATAAAGTTCATTATAGGTTATCATTTGATTAGTCTTCTTTTTTAAGATAAGTAGGTATTTGAAATTTATCATATTCTGGAAATAGGTTTTTCCCATATACAAGCCTAAAAAAACACTCTCCAGTTAATTTAGAATCTTCTAATGCATTATGAATTTTTCTATTATCACTCATACCTGCAAATTTCAATATATTAGATAGGCTAGTATTGCTCTGATTATCTTTTATTAATGTTTTTCCATTAACTTGCATATATCTCAATGCACCTATAGAATGAAGATCAAATGCTCTATGTTCAAATGGTATCTTTATTCCATATCTACATGCTCTTATTGATAAAAATCCTAAATCAAATTGCGGATTCTGGCATATACAATTACGGTTTTTTTGGTTTTCTATCCATTTAAAGAAGTTTCTGATCAACTCTTTTTGCGATTGCAATTCCTTGTTCCTAAGTTCTTGTTCATTTTTTCCTATTATCTTTAATGCACTCTCTTGCACTATATCCTCTTCATCTATCCTTGCATCTTGAAAAAATATATTAAGGGGATTCTCAAGTTCAAAAGCTCCTATCTGCCATATACCACACTTATTAAAATCAATTCCTGTTGTCTCTATATCAACTACAATCATATTTTCCTCCATTGTGATTTAGGTGTATCAGAAAAAATAAGATTTTTTCTGTATTTAAAACAATCATATTTATTCACCTTTATCATAATCCATAAAAATAAACCATTTATAATTTTTATTATTCTTTATATAGTGATATTTTGATATTATAGTCAAGGACACTAATATTTTACCAGTTTGTGCCTTGACTTATTAGGAAAAGCCATAAGTAAATAGTAAAAAATTAATGGCTTTTACTATAGCTTGTCTTTTATATCCATTATTAGAACTAATGAAAAAGTTAAAACAAAAGTTACGCAATAGCTTCCTTTTTTCTTAGGGGCATATTATTCTATTTATGCCCTTATTACATATTCCAGATAATCATCATAAGGTACTATCCATTTAACAGCCTCGGATTTACTGGATTTTTCCATTATTTTCTTGAATAATCTTATAGAATTTCCAGAAGCAGATATTGCAATATTGCATTTTTCTTTTTTTATCAGTACTTTCAGGGCTTTAATGAACTCTTTGACTCTTATTTCAACATCTGCAAAGGACTCTCCACCAGGCGGTTTTATATCAAAACCTCTATGCCACAAATCAAACTTCCATTGACCATATTTTTTTATTATAGCACTATGTTTTTTACCATTTAATTTACCATAATTTCTTTCAATAATCCTATCATCAGTTATAACCCTCTTGCATTCTGGATGATATTTCAAGACATATTTTAAAGTGTCTTTTGACCTAGATAAAGAAATAGCTATTGCGAGGCCTATTTTCTTATTTTCCAGTAATTTTCCAAGATGTTTTGCTTGCCTTATTCCAAGAGGAGTTAATCTAGAATCTTTCCATCCTGTAAAAATCTCGTTCTTATTAAAATAAGTCTGTCCATGCCTGAAAACATATATTTTATATTTCATTTTTCATCTTTTATGATTATAACAACTAGTTTTTATTTATAATTGTTGCGATAACTAGTTTATAGAGAATATATTGATATTATTTCTTAGGTAAATTAATTCTAGACTAATAATCCTTATAAATACCCTATTACTATTATTTTCATGTTCGGATTTTTAAAAGACAAGCTAAAACAATGGGTAGAGAAAGCAAAAGATAAATTAAAACCAGAAGAGAAAGTAGTAGAAGAAAAACCAGTTGAGGAAAAAATAGAGAAAAAAGAAGAAAAAAAGATAAAAAAAGAGCCTGTTGAAAAACCCAAAGAAGAAATAAAAAAGAAAAAAACAAAAGAGAAAAAACAAGAAAAAGTTGAAAAATTAATAAAAGAAGCTAAAGAAAAAGAAATAAAAGAACCTCCATTAGAATTTAAACCAGGATTACAAAAATATGAACCTGATTTACAAAAAATTAAAGAAGAAAAAGAAGAACCTATAATTGTTCCAGAAGAAAAAGAGGTATTAAAAAAAGAACCAGTACAGCTTCCAGATATAATTGAAACAAAAGAGTCTGATAAGAAAATTGAAAAAGAATTGCTAGAAGAGATAGAAGAAATAAAAATAGAGGAAAAAGTTCCTGAAAAAAAACAAGGATTTTTTAAAAGAATTCTTGGAATTAGTAAAAAAGAGAAAGAAGAAATAAAAAAAGTACAAGAAGACATACTTCATGAAGAAGAAGAAATAAAAAAAGAGCTAGAAGAAGCTAAAACTTTTGGGAAAAAAGAACCTGAAGTTCTAAAAAAAGAAAAAGAACCTGCAATTGTTCAAGAAGAAAAACAAGAAGAAATAATTCCTGATCTTGAAATAAAAGAAGTTTCTGTTCAAGAGGAAAAAGAAGAACTAGAAGAGAAAAAACAAGAAAAAAAATCCTTTTTACAAAAATTAAAATCCACTTTTATATACAGGATAACAGAGGAAGATTTCAATAATCTATTTGATGACCTTGAAATGCTACTGTTAGAGAACAATGTAGCATTAGGGGTTGTTGAAGACATAAAAAAGAATCTTTCAAAAAGATTGATAGATAGGGAGATAAAAAAGGATGAATTAGATGAAATAATAAAAAAAGAGCTTAAATCCTCATTATATGATATTTTAATAGATCCTGATGACCCAATAGATGCAGTTAAATTAAAAAAAGATAAACCATTTGTCATACTTTTTTTTGGTATAAATGGTAGTGGAAAAACCACTTCAATAGCTAAATTAGCTTATCATCTTAAAGAAAAAGGTTATTCTGTAGTATTAGCTGCAGCAGATACATTTAGAGCTGCTTCAATTGAACAAATACAGATTCATGCAGATAAACTTAAAGTACATTTAATAAAGCAAGATTATGGAGCAGATCCTGCTGCAGTGGGATTTGATGCAATAAAATATGCAAAAAACCATCATATTGATGTAGTCTTGATAGATACTGCAGGAAGGATGCACACAAAAACTAACCTGATTTCTGAAATGGAAAAAATAGTAAGAGTGACAAATCCTGACCTAAAGATTTTTGTAGCAGAATCTATAGCTGGAAATGATGCAACAGAACAAGCAAAGACCTTCCATAAAAGTGTAAATATAGATGGAACAATTCTTTCAAAAGCTGATGTAGATGAAAAAGGTGGAACAATCATATCAGTCTCTCATGCAACAAAAAAACCTATATTTTATTTAGGAACAGGCCAGGAATACAAAGACTTAAAATTATTCAATAAAGAAGAATATATTGAAAGCTTGGGATTATAATTATCTATGTTTCTTTATTCTAGGCTTACCTTTATTTTTATAATAAAGATATATTCCTGCTATTATTGCTAAAATTATTAATCCTATCCAAGGATATTTTAGTGTAGCATCTAATATAGCAGCACCGGTTATTGGAAAGGTATTTTTTTTATCCTCATTAAGATTAGGTTCTTGTGAATCTGTAAATTCATATTCATTTGTTTTTTTATCACTGATATTATAAGCAGCGTCATAAGATGCTGTATCTGAAACAATAGTCACTTTAGGTATGCATTCTTGAATATTTTTAGGTTTGTCTCCAATAGGCTCACAAAAATTAATTGGGTAACTGCAATTCCTGGTCTGTTTTCCATTAATACACTCGCCCCATTCTCCACAGGCCCATTTTGTTGTACATACAGAACCTCCGATTCCTCCAGCACCACCTCCTCCCCCAGATCCTCCTGATGGAGGATTTACAGCTAAGTCAAGAGTCCTTGCACTAAGATTAAAGGCATCTGAATAAACATCATTTATATCAACTACTCTTGCAAAAAATATATAATCTGTAGAAGGAGTTAATTCACTATAAGTATAACTAGATATATTTGGACCTAAAACATCCCAAAACACATTGCCTTTTGAAACTTCAAAATTTTTGATTAATGAAGAATTATCAGGTTCTGTTGAAAAACTTAAAGTCACGCTATTTGTAGTTGCACTTGCACTTATATGCACTACATTTATAAGACTTAAATTATAATCTATGATTGTTTCATGCTTGCATTCTGAATCACCTGTTCCAGGACTTATGCATTTATCCTCTGTATTAGGATTATTGTCATTGCATCCACTATTATTATAACAAGCTATTGTTATAAGAAGAGTAGTATGAGTACAAGTGCTTAGTGATGTTCCAGGAGTTATGCATGTATCCTCTGTATTAGGATTATTGTCATTGCAAGCTAAATCATTTAAGCATTTTATTATTTCATGCTTGCATTCTGAATCACCTGTTCCAGGACTTATGCATGTATCCTCTGTATTAGGATTATTGTCATTGCAAAGGGAGCTGTCAAAGCAAGATATACTGATAAAAGAACAGCTACTTTGCTTTGTTGAAGGATTTATGCATGTATCCTCTGTATTTGGATTATTGTCATTGCAATCATCAATCTTCTCACATTCAAAATAATTACAATATCCATTTTCACAATAATCTGAACATTCTTCACTTAATTGAAGTTTAGTCTTATTAGTGCAGAAACTACTTAATGTATTGGGATTATTGCAATTATAACTTAATATGTTTTTATAAACACTATTATTTATACAAACGGAATTTCCAATAATTTTACTCTCACCACAATCAGAATTTATTTTACATATGCTTTCATTAGTATCATTTATAGGAACAGAGTAATCATAGACATATTTTACACATTCTCCAAATAATTTTTTAGCATCATCAGTCCAATAATCACTTTTAACAATACCAAAAAAACATAAAGGTTGTTCTAAAGCCCTGCCATTGTCTAGGACATCTCCTTCTTTTCCATAAGAAATAACATCTCCAAAATCATAACCAGAACTTGTAGAGAGAGTTCCTGCGTATTTTTTCAATACTTTAGCTTTATTTGAATCATCTAAAAAATAATAAGGCAATACATATCCTCTTTTATCCTTAACAGCAGTATAAACTAATATTTCTTTGTTGTTTACTTTTACTTTTAATGGTTTTAAAGATCCAAGAAGACTTATACCATCATCATCAGTAAGCCCAATCCTTCTTCCAATATAATAATTAGTTATTACAGAAGGATATTTTTCTATATTAATGTCTTTTAATATATTCTCATCTCCAACATAAACTAATTTATATGAAGACAAGTCATTTGGAACATTGTTTTCTTTGATTAAATCAGTCTTTAAATTAATATCATTGAAATAATTGATTATATTATAATCAACTTTACTTTTATATATATAAGCAACATCACCTGATGCTATAACACTATTTACTGCAAAAATTAAACAAAAAAAGCATAATATATTTAATAATTTCTTTTTCATCCTCTTTTTTATATCTTTATGTTTATTTTCAAATCTGGGTTTTATACCCCGAGGCTCTGCCTCGGCAGATTTGAAACCTTCAAAATCTTCAGATTTTGAATGGCCCAGAAAAACTTCTGAAAGTTTTTCTTGGAGACTGAAATTGCCGGTCGCGAAGCGAAAAAATCAAAAAAACAATGGGCCA
>JAUYDD010000216.1 GCA_030704765.1 Nanobdellota archaeon
CAATTCTCGAGCACAAGAAAATTCTTTCAGATGAATTTTCTGTGCAGAAAATCTTTCTGAAAAGATTTTCTTGCCATCAAAATTTTTCAGAAAATTTTGTGGCGCCGAAAACTTCTGAAAGTTTTCGTGCGCATCCTAAAATCAAGGGCCAATCAAACCACACTCGCCAGCAGGCGATTTTTTAGCTGTGGCAAAAAACCTTTAGGGTGTGGTGGATTGTTTTTTTGATAATATTTCAGTTCTACTTTGAATTCATCAGCTATAATCTTCAATCTTGAAATATACAAGTCAATTTTCTCTACTTTTTTCTTCGCTTTCTAATCAAGGCCTATAAATGACATCCAGAAGGATCTGGATTATCTATTCTACCGCAATTATGGCATTCAATAACTTTATAATATCCTTTAGGAAGAAGAATCACTGTAACATTTTTTGTATTGCATTCAGGGCATCTGATTTCTATTTCTTCAAATGTTCCAGGTGTTTTTAATATGTGGTCTTGCATATTTGTGTTTTGTTTAAAGATAAACACTATTAGAATCACTATTTTTCTTATACAGTATTGAAGCATAGGAAGTATATATTTTGATATTATTATTTAAAAGTGGTAACAAATCGAAAGATTTATAAAAGCAGAGGTTTTAGAATTATATAGGAGTTTAATATGAGACTAAGAAATTTAGCAGTCTTTGTGCTGGGTGGATGGGTTTTATTCACAGCATTAAAAACACAAGAAAGCAGAGAATCATTACAAAGAGATTCTAAGTCTACTTGGAACTATGCAGTGCAAACTGCAGAATATGTTAAATCAAAATATGGCCAATCAAATTCTGGACCAGATAAACCTAATAATCCAAAAGATAGGAGTTTATGGGGCTTAATTTTTAATGAAAAAGAAAATTCAGATATAACTCCCAAGTCTTTTTCACAAGAAACAGTTCCTAACCCGAGAGATTTAACAGATGGCTCAAAAGGACCTGCAGAAAATGATTTTAATAGAAAATATGGTTATGATTCAAGAGTTCATTCTGCTATAATAGACCCTGAACATGCAAAAATCCCCCATGATACTTTGATATACCAGGGAAGCAATGCTCCAGGAACTGTTCATCATATGTATAAGGATAGCATGTTTGGGAATAAGTAATGACTTAGTCTCTTTTAAATATTCCTATAAAAGATTGCAATAAATCTTCAGTTTTTTTATTAGATTCTAATCTTCTATTTTTTCTTTTTTATTCAAAATATTGTAAATGAATAAATGGACAACTCCAAATCCAAGTGTAAAAAGAGTTATTATTGTTATTCCAATCATGGGTATTTTTAAGGTTTTTATATCATACTTGTAATAGAAAGTGAAGGTAAAAAGCCATATCAAGAAATATGCAAATGCTAATAAAAACACAAAAATAGGTTTTGGCTTTCTTGAAACTAATCCAGCTGATTCTAAATCTTTTAATGTCATTTTACTCTTTTGATATTCATTAGGATTTATTTTGTTGTCACAATTATTTTTCCATCTATTGTCTTGATAAAAGTATGTTCTGCTTGAGCTACTTCTTTATGCGAGACTTCAATCAATTGGGGATAACTGTGGATTATTTTATTTTGCTCAAGTTCTTTTAGTGCTAAACGAGACATTGGCCCGAATTTTTCTTGAACTTCTCTTAAAGAAAAAGGAAGAGTTTGTTTTTTCTTCCAGACATATTCTAATATCTTCCTGGCTGTTGGGCCTCTCGGAGTCTTGAAATTGACTATGCAATAGATATTGCTTGGAGGGCCTTCAAATATCTTACCTTCTCCATAAGTTGCAAAAGGTTCAATTGCATAAGCACCTGTGTCTAATTTATTAGGATTATTATTTGCGTGATTTGGGATTGTAATTCCTGCATGAATATTATATCTTTCTAGAGAATGTCCGCATAGATTGACTATTGGTGAAAATCCTTTATTTTCAATTGCTTTTTGTATTTCTTTTCCTATGTCATTTAAACTTGGATTTTTATCTAAAGTTTTTAATGCAGCTTCTAATGCTTCTAAAGACGCATTAATAAGTTCTTTATGCTTATTATTCCCTGATAGGTCAAGAGTGAATGCTGAATCTGCTATATATCCATTTATATGAATACCAAGGTCTATTTTCAAAAGACCTTTAGCTGTTGTTGTGTCTTCTAAAGTAGGATGATAATGAGCAGCAATATCATCTATTGATAGATTTACAGGAAATGCAACTTCACCTCCAAGTTCAGTTATCTTATCTTCTATTTTTTTTGCTATATCAACAAGAAGCATGTCTTTTTTTATCAATGATTTTGCAAAATTCCGGACTTCTTTTAATATTTCTCCTGCTTTTAAATATGATTCAAGTTCATCTAAGGATTTAGAGTCAATTTTAATATCTGATGAAGATTCTTCTATTTTTTCTGATTTAGATTTCCTGATTTTTTCTTTAACAACTTTAGAACTAGATTTATCTTTTATTATTTTCCCTAAATGTTCTCTTACTCCGTTGTTTCCGCCATATGATTTTTCTGTCATGATATCAGAATTAGAGTTTTTATGTATTTAAAGATAGTTGTTAGGGAAAATTATCTAAACACTAAGCACATATAAATTTAAAAATTTATTAAATAATAAATCTAAATGAGCAATTTAGAATTAACAGTTTCAAGAGAACAAGTAACTAGTTTTTTAAAAGATGAATTTGAAGATTATATGATTGATTCACAAAGAGATAGACCTACATGGGGTGTTGATAATTATTCAGGTAATATTCTTGGAATGACAATTGTAAGAGTAGGGAATTGGAGAAAGTTTTTACCATTACCTGAAGAAATTAGGAATTATTTTAATAAGGTAATTTCATTAGGTATTTATTTTGAACAATCATTATCAGAAATAATTGGTTCTAATCCATTTAAAGATAAAGAAAAAGGTGCAAATGAACATTATGATGTATTAGTTAAACTTGTTGGAATTTATAATAGGGGATTGGAATTAGAACAACAAAATCCTGATATCCCTGAATTAAAAACCCTTAATGTTTGCTTAAAACGACAAGTTATCATCACTAATATTTTATTTGACCCTGAAAAAAGAGATTGGAAATTTAGACATTTAATGTGGAGTGAGCCACAAGAATTTATGAAATATATTGATGTAATTGGTAATAATTGTTGAAGTTTTTAAAAAATTTAGGATTCTGGGGTATATAAATATTTAAAATTTAACTCTTTGTAGGATTTTTATGGTTAAGGAAAGGTTTAGTGAACTTGAAAGTAGGAGAGGTAAAACTGAAGATGATTTTATGAATTGGTAAAAAATTTAAAGTATCTAAATCTTTAATTACAGGTAAAATGGCATTAAGGTTTCCGACTCATGAGGATTTGTATAAAACAAGAGCATATGCTCAAGCTGAAAAAGAGGGTTTGACAGGCAGGGAATACTATCAGAGAGCAATGGAGCTATATGAGCAGGCTGTATATATTAAGCCGAGATTTAAAAGAGTCTGTTTAGAAGAAGAGCTGGCTAATCTGGCTTTAGAGTGGAGAGCAGTTAATGATGCGAATCTGGATAGAGTAAAAAAGATGAGGAAGAAAATTGACAGAAAAGCTTTTGCTTTGGTCAGAAGATGCTGCAGTGTCAGGAAGAGATTTACTGAAATAGCTAAAGATTATTATAAGACTTATAGAAACCTTAGAAAAGATGCTCCAATGTATATTGCTTAATTTTTTATCCTTCTTTCTTTAGGGATGAAATTTGAGATTTTTTCTCCTGTAGATTTTCCACATCCTAAGAATTCGTTATTATTCCTCAGGATATACCATCCTTTATCAGTCTTGATATCAAGGTCATTACCTTTCATCCATTCCTGTGTTTGTTCATCTACTAGTTCAAGGATATTCTTTGTAATCTGGTTTTTTAAAATCTGTATACCATCAAGTGTTAATCTTAGTTCTTCTCGTTCCCATTTTGCAAAATATAGGCCAACATTTTCTATATTCACTTTATTATCAAGATGATACAATTCTATCCTTGATAAGTTTCCTGAATATAATCTCAATTTTTCATTTCCAAACAAGATTATCAAATAAGGAAGCTTTTTTATCCCATATTGTTCATTCAATTGATTAATTATCTTCTTTTTTTCTGTGTTTAATAAAGGTTTCATAATTTTTTCTCCATTGCAATCATTTTTAAATATTTCATTTTTTCTCACTTAATTTCTTTAGTTTGCATATGAAGAATCCTTCTAAATCCTCATCATGATGATATATCCTTATTGCATTTTTCATATCAGGATGGAATTTTTTATTATTCCATTCTAATATTCCTGGCCTTGTCTTTAATGGAATTATGATAGGTTCTATTTTTACATCGTGGTTCTCTAATATGTATTGTATCACTTCTTCATTCTCTTCTGGTGCATGTGTGCAGGTTGAATAGACCATTTCTCCATCAACTTTCAATAGATTTAATGCGTTTGATGCTAGTTGTTTTTGCCTATTAGATAGGTTTTTTATAAGATTTTCACTCCATTCTAAATAAGTTCTTGGAGAGACCCTAATATTACCTTCACCTGAACAAGGTGCATCAACTAAAATCTTATCAAAATTAAATTTCAATTCTTTTAATCTTTTTATCAGGTTCAGACCTTCATGCCTTGTTACAATAGTGTTTGTTGCACCTGTTCTTTCAAGATTAGCGCATAATACAGAAATCCTGCCTATGGATACATCATTAGCAATAATTGTACCTTTATTTTTCATAGTTGCAGCTGTTTGGGTTGTTTTTGAACCTGGTGCTGCACATAGATCCAGTATTATATCTTGTTCTTTTGGATCAAGTGCTAAAATTGGCATCATAGAAGTGATTTCTTGGACATAATAATATCCTAAAATATGCTCTTTTGTTTTTCCAAGTTCACCTGGCTGTAAAATATCATTAATAATTATTATTTCTGGAAAGTTAGGGAAAGGCTGTGAGATATTCCAGTTTTTATTTTTTAATCTTTTTATTAATTCTTCAGGACTTATTTTTAATGTATTTACCCTTATTGATTTTTTTCCAGTTGTTTTTGCCACTTCTAAAAATCTTTTTAGGTCTTCTTCGCCTTTTAGAAGAAGTTTCATTCTTTTGATGAATATGGGTTTTGGATCATAATTGTGTTTCATGATAAGTATATTAGAATAGTATATTTAAAAGTTGATATCAAAAAAACAATGGGCCACCACACCCTAAAGGTTTTTTGCCACAGCTAAAAAATCGCCTGCTGGCGAGTGTGGTTTGATTGGCCCTTGTTTTTAGGATGCATGAAAATTCTTTCAGAAGAATTTTCTGCACAGAAAA
>JAUYDD010000001.1 GCA_030704765.1 Nanobdellota archaeon
GGTTTTTTGCCACGGCAAAAAATCGCCTGCTGGCGAGTGTGGTTTGATTGGCCCTTGTTTTTAGGATGCTCGAGAATTGAAAACTGTAACATTTGCTACGACCACATGATAAATCATGAGGTTTTCAATTCTCAACATAAACAAATATTATCATATAACCAGCAATAATTAACTATAAATATTTCAAAATCTTAGTTTTTATATGAAAATCGGTGTCAAAGTAGGAGATGTAATGACTAGGAACTTTGTTTCTGCAAGACTTGACTTACCTTTGCTTTCGGCTATAAGACTCATGGTGAAAAAAAGAGTCGGAAGCTTGATATTAGAAGAAAATGGGATGCTAAAAGGGATATTGACTGAAAAAGATATTATGTGGGCAATATCAAAACAAAGAGACTTATCTAATGTAAAAGCAGGAGATGTCTGCACAAGAAAGATCACAACAATAAAACCTTCTGCTGATATATATGATGCAATAGTCCTTATGAAAAAAAAGAAATTCAGAAGACTTCCTGTGACTGTAAATAAAAAAGTAATAGGTTACTTGACATTAAAAGAAGTATTAAGGATACAACCTGAATTATTTGAGATTGCTCGCGAAGGATATAATATAAAATGGCCTATTGATAAGAAAAAAAATAAAGAGCCTGAAGCTATAAAAGAAGGTTTGTGTGAAGAATGCGGCAATTATGAATTCTTATATCTAGAAGATGGAAAACTTCTATGTGAAGGTTGCAGAAGTTTATAAAAAATATTCTCTATAAATCTCAATCAAAAATAATTAATCCTGTTCTTTATACTATAGAAGTTTAATCTTCACTAATTTAGAAAGAAATTATATCAAAAAAACAATGGGCCACCACACCCTAAAGGTTTTTTGCCACAGCTAAAAAATCGCCTGCTGGCGAGTGTGGTTTGATTGGCCCTTGTTTTTAGGATGCTCGGAAATTGAATGCAAGTAAACTACCTCATGTCAAGAACCATGGAATAAATTCCATGGCGTGTTTGGTTCTTGAGCACATCAGAAATTTTTTAATAAATTTCTGAGCGTACCAAAAAACTTCTGAAAGTTTTTTAGTATGCTCCAAAATGCCTTCTC
>JAUYDD010000037.1 GCA_030704765.1 Nanobdellota archaeon
TCTGAAAAATTTTGATGGCATGAAAATTCTTTCAGAAGAATTTTCTGCACAGAAAATTGCATAAAACAATTTTCTTGTGCTCAGAAATTAAAACAAACTAACATCCACATCTTAAAAGATGTGGTTTAATTTCTGACATTATCAAAAAATTTAAATTCTCTATCTATCTTATTTATTAGAATGAGATTACCGACATTAAAACTAATGTTTTCTCTCATTTGGGCTTGACCTCCTTTCAATCAATTGAGGCAACAAGCCCTTATTATTCTATAAAATTAATTATGGTTCAGAACTACTAACAACCTACGACTTACTACCTACTCTGACTTTGCATACTGGCAAAGTTAGGCTCTTATATTTGAAGCACCTTTGCCCGGCGCACTAAGCGCCTCCGGCGCTATACCGAGGAACCGACCATCATCATCATCAAGATAGAGGTTCACTTTATTATTTTAAACTTAGTATGGATTTCTATGTTTAATCAATGATAATTTCTTCAAAAACCTTTATATATCCAAGATTTCTCGTTAAATAAACTAGTTTTGCTAGTGTTTTTACCTCCGGTAGTATAACGGTTATTACAGGCGGCTGTAGACCGCTTGAAGGGTGTTCGACTCACTCCCGGGGGATGTATAAAAATCCTGAAGTATAAGAAATGCTTAAAAAGCAGGAGATACTCGGGATTTTATGGAATATAGGGATGTACACGATACAAAAGAGCAGTTGAATTATTTTCTTAAACAGGTTAGTAAATCTTCTATGAGTTCCATTCAAAAAAAGAATATTCTGAAATTTGTTGAAGAATTAAAGTTAGGAAAAGCAGGACAGGTAAAGGTCAAAGATAGAAGAATAAAAAATTATTTGATGTTCTTAATTAAACTTCATAAATATTATGACATCATCCCCACCCTAAAGGTTTTTTGCTGCGTCAAAAAATCGCCTGATGGCGAGTGGGGTTTCCTACGGACGAGCTAAATCTTATTCTTCCATCATCCAAACTGTTCCATGATGTTTGTCTTGATTTCTTATGTACTCATTAACAACATCAATCTGAACAAACCCTAAAGATG
>JAUYDD010000057.1 GCA_030704765.1 Nanobdellota archaeon
AAGAAGCTGAAGAAGAGTTAGAAAAATTAGCAGAAGCTAATTTAAAAGGAAATTTTCCAGAATGGATTGATCCTACTAATAAAAAAACTCATGGAAAACTGCAGGCATGGAATGCTGGAATTTATATTCTTGCTTATGAAAGTTTGAAGAAGAGGAAATGCCTAATTTAAACTTAATTTATTTCAATAAACTCTTCTATTTCTTTTTTCTTCTCTATGTTAAGTGAAACTTCCAAGCCATAGTTTGTTGGCTTAGACAATAAAAAGCTATTTTTTAATAGTTCTTCTATAACCTTTCTGACTTCTTTTCTGCTTCTTAAATAATCCGGCAGGCCTTTTTGTAGATTATGTATGCTTGTATGCTTATGCATCCAAATTCTGTGCCTTACTAATTTTCTTAAAATAAATCTTTTAATATCCTCTTCTTCACCCATAGAATATTAATAAAGAGGATGTTTAAATTCTTTTTCATTAATAACTCTGTTTTAGTAATTACTAAAATGTTAACCTAAGTTAATAAAATAGAAAAGCTTATAAACTTTAAAATTTATAAATAATTATGGAACAAGAAGAACAAAGCATATTTGTAGAATATTTTGGAAGCTCTCCTTACATAAAAGTCCTGGATTTTTTAATTCAGGGGCAGGAGTTTGATTATAGCATGACAGAAGCAGCAAGAGGAGCAGGAGTTGGATGGAGTGCTTTTACAAATATCTGGGAAAAATTATTAGAAAGAGAGATAATAATTCCAACAAGACAAATAGGAAATGCAAAGCTATTCAAATTGAATAAGAAAAGCCCATTTGTTGTAAAATTAATAAAGTTTGACTGGGAATTAACAAAGTTAGAAACTGACAAACTGCTGAAGAAAAAGTTGGTCGAAGCTTAATTCTTTGAAAAAGAAAAAAGTGCTTGCTTGGTTAAGTTAGTCCTTAGGTAACATGCCCCCACGATTACTTAATCCTAAGCAGGCTGTCTCGCAATTCAAATAATTAAATAAAAATCAATTTTTTTACATAACTTTCATTTTCTGATTTAATTTTTCCTCTTAGCATATAAATTTTCTTCAGATTATGTGCAATTGAGATTAAATTAAGCTCAATTTTTACTTTTTCTAATCCCCTTAAATAAAATTTTGTGAATCCATAATTTTCTTTTATATCTCCGATTACGGGCTCAACAACTATTTTTCTCATTTGATATATTTCTTTTGCTTCTTCTGTTTCCATTTTCTCTTTCATTCTTAACCTTTCTTCGAAGAAGAAAGGAACTTGTCTTTTCTTTTTCAGCTTCTCGCTGTAAAACAAAATTACTTTTTTTCCATCTTTTCGGTCATAAACTCCCCTAAATTGATATCTTTCTCCCTCGACAATTAACTCGTTTCTTTTCTTGTCGTATTTGTAGTTGTCCTTTTGTCGGCTTTTTTCTTCCCCACCAAATCCTTGTATTTGCGCACTGTTTGGCATATACAACTCAATCTTTTCATCCTCTGCAAACTTCATGTTTTCAGCATCATCGTATCCGCAATCAACTACAACTCCAGATCCATTTCTCAACTCGACATTCTCTTGAATATTTCTCATCTGAGGAATAAATTGGTGTGAGTCATGTCGGTCTTGACATACATCATTTGCAATAATTATTTGGTGTTTTGAATCAACACCAAATTGTGCATTGTAAGAAAACTCGTTAAGACCTTTCTTGTTTTGCATCATTCTGCATTCAGGATCCGTCGAGGAGATGTTAGCCATCTTTTCATCCTTCTGAGCTTCTTCTTTTATTTTCTCTATCTTCTCTTTTATTCTTTCTTTGTCTTTTGCATTTCTGTATTCATTCACTATCTGCTTAAAATCCCGCTTATCCATTTCAGTCATATTCTCTTCTTTTTCATCCAAGTCATCTTGTTTTATATCCTCTTCAACCATTCTATCGACGATTGAGCCGATTGCTTCTAGTTGGTTTCTCTTAATACACTTTTTTGTATTCGCATTTGCTTTTATTGTTGTCCCATCTAAGCAAATTACACTTAAATCGACTAAGTCATGCTCTGACGCCAAATTTATTGTTTCCTTAAACGCCTCTTTAACGAAAGAGGCGTTGTTTTTCCTGAACCTCGCTATTGTCCTAAAATTTGGCTGAACTTTCTCAGCCAAATACATAAAAACAAAGTTTTCTCTGCATGCGCTTGCAAGCTTTCTTGATGATCTCTCCTTAGAGAGCATTCCCTGAATAATAATTTTCATTATTATTCTTGGATGATATGCTGGATGCCCAGCACCCTCATTAATCATATCAAATCTTGAGAAATCCATTGATTCAACAAACTCTTCAACAAAGAATGAGATATGATTTTCGGGAATCATTTGTTTAATTGATACTGGCAAAAGCCAATCTTGGCCTTTGTAAGAACTGATGTATGTCATTTTCCACCCCTTTATTTTACCGACGGTAAAATAATTTATTTAGTTAATATATCGACGACAGACAAGTATTTATACTTTACTAATTATGGGACAGCCTGCTTAGGATTAACTAATCGTGGGGGCGTTGAACCCAAGGTTCAAGTCTCCAAAAGCTTGTCGACGCTGAGGCTCGGGGAGCACTTAACTAACAAATTTCTAAATTCTTGCAGGTTTTGACATTTTCCAATAAATATTAAATATTAACTTCATAGCTTCTGCTACTTGCTTATTCTTAATTATAATGCCCACTAATTCATCCTTTAAAGTATAAATTGCAACATTATTTCCATAAATAAATACCATACATGGAAAATCTTTCAAACTATCCAAAAACCTCATCTCAGTAATCTTTTTGTAAGTAGGTTTATGAAAAGTATCTTCGTCATATCTATCAATAACTATTTTAGCAGGAATTTTTTTTTCTAGCCTTATTGTCCTAACATGTTCTGGGAGATGTTTTAGTCTCTCAACAGAAAGTGAGTAAGAACCAAAATAATAAGTTTGTTGTTTGACTTTGAAGACATCTGATAAAATTGTGCTTAGTCCTTTATTCCCTTCATAAATTTCTACGCTTGATGATTCTATTTTGGATTTTTTCAAGCCTTGTAAATTAGGCAAAACTCTCTCTAGCAATTCTTTTTTTTGTTTTAATTTATCAATTAATTTATCGGGATCTGAAGCTTCAAAATAAGTAACGCCTTTCTTGATTATTTTTGATACTAAACCTTTTTGTAGGAGATAATTGAGAGTATTGTAAACTGTTGTTCTGGGAAAATCTACTCTTTTAGCTATCTCTTGAAGATTTATACTCCCTAATGGTAGAAGAGCAAGATAAACATCAATTTCCTTGTTTGTCAATCCATATTCCTTCAGGGCGAGATTTATATCCATAGTAAATAAACATTTTCTCTTTTTATAAACCTTTGTTTTGTCATCCATTTTGGTGGACTATTAAATAAATATGGATTTTTCTTAAAGCATTTATGAAAAACTTAGAAAATATAATTCAAAATGTGAAGGAAAGAATTCAAAATTGGGCAATAGATACCTCCGCGAAGGTTTTAGCTTATGCTCCTTTAATGGGTGCGATGGAAGCCTATAATGGATTAGGGGGAGAACAGATATTAAAATCAAGAACTGCAGCAGCACTAATAGACACAGGAGTAGCTAGAATTTATACAAAAACTGCAGATTATTTATCAAAAAAATTTGATGTAGATATAGAAAACGGAGGTTTCAAGGGTTGGCTCTTAGATACAGTTGCAATGGTCGGAGTTTACACTCCTGTTTATGCAGCAATTCTTAAAGCTAGCGGAGCAGATAATCAACAAACAACCTCTGCACTTTTAATGGGTGCTGGAATAGCAGCAGTAACCTCTCGTCCATTCAGAAAATATGCTTTGATACCTTGGAGAAAATTATGGAATTATAAAACTGATAAAAAATAAGCCTATTACCAATCGTAGGAGCGTTTTTAGCCTATATTTACAAATATTAATTTATACTAAAAGTTTATAAACTTATAACTATTAGTTATAATAATGGTACAAACACTTAAAACAAAAAAACCTGAGCACTGGCCTACCCTTAATACTGTGATTATGGTAGAGAGCACTATAAAAAATTCAGATGAAAGTGTGATTAGCATAGCAGAAATTAAAAGGCAGCTCCCAAAACAAGTTAATCACAATACCTTAATGCTTATATTAGAGTATCTTGAAAAAAGCAACAAAATAGCAGCAACTTTAAAAGGCATAACTTGGATTCATAATACAAACCCTAATTTGAGGAAAGCAATTTACCAGGGGCTTGAATTATGAAAAATACAAGAATTATTTTGTCACAAGAAGCAAAAGAGGTTTATAAATATCTCAATCTAAACATAGACTCAAAAACAGAAAGAATGATCCTTAAATCAGTTAATCAAAAAGTTGAGTTAATAAAATTAAACCCTCATTATGGAAACCCATTGCAAAACATTTAATCCCAAAAGAGTACATAGAAAAATACGGAGTAACAAATTTATTCAGAGTTGAACTTCCAAATTTTTGGAGAATGCTTTATACTTTAACAAATAATGGAGAAATAGAAATTATTGCATTTGTTTTAGATATAATTGACCATGATAAGTACAATAAAAAATTTGGATATAAAGGAATATAATTAAAAACTATTAATCTTATCAATAGTATAAATAAAAAGAGGAAAAAGAAGGATGGGGCAAAATAAAAGGAGATTGAAGCCTCAAAGAACCTTGGTTCTTTAGGCAATGTTGTACATACCAATTATAGGCGCAATTTTAGAAGGGGCAGGAAATATAATCGACAAAAAGATAGTAATAACTCATAATGTTAATTATAAGAACTGCACTGTATATGGATTCCTAGCTCTGGTTCTTATTATGCTTCCCTTGACATTTTTCTTTTGGGAAATAAAGCCAGAAGCATACTCGATTCCTAATTTGTTAATTTTTATGTCAGTTGTTTTCTTTTCAATTTTAGCTAACCTGCTTGTTTTTTATTCATTAAAAAGAGAAAAAGTAACAGAGCTTGAGCCAATAAGATTAATGCAGCCCTTATTCACAATTCTTTTAGCTTTTATTTTTAGTTTCTTTTTTGCAGCATATTATACAGAAAGAAAATATTCAATATTGCTCCTGGCTTTAATAGCCAGCATTTCATTAATAGCAAGCCATGTAAAAAAACATCATTTAGTTTTAAACAAGTATATAACTGCGGCTATTTTAGGAAGCCTCTTTTTTGCAGTTGAACTTGTTATTTCAAAAGCGATTCTTCCTTATTATTCTTCTTTAACTTTCTATTTCTTAAGATGCTTGTTAATTTTTTTAATCACTGCTTTTATTTTTCATCCTGACATAAAATCAATAAAAAACAAGACAAAACTATTAATGCTTTTAAGCGGAGCAATCTGGGTGTCTTACAGGTGGATTTTATATTATGGCTACTTAAGTTTGGGAATAGTTTTCACAACAATATTGTTTATTTTAGGCCCGATTTTCATATTCATATTTGCAAGAATTTTCTTAAAAGAAAAAATCTATTTGAGGCATATAATTGCCTCAATTATAATAATTGCCTGCATTATTGCTGCGATACTGCTGGAGATATAAGATTAATAATAAAATCAGTAATATCAAAAGACTAAAACGCTATGGCAATTAACATAAAGCGAGAAATGATTGCCCCATATTAAATTCGTCTTTCATATTACTAATAAAACATAATTTTAATAATCCTTGTTTCTATTTATATTCAAGAGCCTATAGTTCAATGGATAGAATTCTCGGCCTCGGACCGAGCGATAGGGGTTCGAATCCTCTTAGGCTCATTTAAATACAATAATCTTTAAAAACATGAATACAAATAATAAAAATATGAGCAGAGATACTGGAACAGAAATTCGTGATTTTTTTCCTAGAAGAATATAAACTTAGTTTGACTTCTGATTCAAACAGGAGGTCTTTTCCTTGAATCGTGTTTTTCCTGGGCTGTTTATGATTATCTTCTGGATATGAAAGATACTGGGGAATATGCTGGATTAAAGAAAAAGTATGGTTCTTTCCTAAAAAGACTGGAAAAAGTTGGAGATGAGATGTCTCATGACAGTAAAACCCTTTCCAAAAAGCTGCTTTTGGAATTAATCGATAAAGATAAACCTGATATTAGGAATAAACTTGAAATTATTGATATAATTTTTTATTCAAGACTGCATTACTATTATAGAACATAAAAAATAAAACGAAAGTTTTAAAAAGAAGGAAATTATAGTAAAATTGCCCTAAAGGGAAGAGAGTTCTGTGATAAATTTGAAAATGTTGGAAAAAAATGCACATCAAGTAATGGAAGAATTTAGAAGTCAGATATATTTAGATACAGAAGCAAATCAGGGGTGTGTTATAGAAAATTGGGACTGCAAAAAAGGTGCAATTGAAGTAAGGTATGCAAATGGAACAACTCAAAGATATAATGCTCTTGTAGCACCAGCCCATCTGTGGGTTATTGGGGATTTAAGAAATTGGTTTGATAATGTTGATTACAAGAAAATGGATGAAGATGATAAAAAATTATTTAAGGAAAAACTAGAGGGTCTTGTTGAATTGTTTAGCGAGGAATAATACTTTATTAATCTAAGACTTCTCATTTATACGTCTACACATTTCTATCCATAGTCATTAAGTGTAGACGTATATACGTCTACATACCAAAAGATTTATAAAACTATGTAGACACATAAATTATAGATAAAATCCTTCCAAGAAAATCTGAGAGTTACTCGGGGGAAAGATCTTTCCAAGAAAACCGGAGGTTGTCTTAGAATATGACATACACTGAAATCAAAGAAAAAGGCAATAAAAAGTATTATTACAGGGCAAAATCTGTAAGAAAAGGCGAAAAAGTAGAAAAGCAAAGGCTTTATCTTGGTGTAAACTTAAAAAAACAAGAGCTTCATCAAAAAGAGCAGGAAGCAGATAAAAAACTTAACCAAAAAGAGCAAGAAAAATCTATAACTT
>JAUYDD010000085.1 GCA_030704765.1 Nanobdellota archaeon
ATGTTGAGAATTGAAAACCTCATGATTTATCATGTGGTCGTAGCAAATGTTACAGTTTTCAATTCTCGAGCACAAGAAAATTCTTTCAGATGAATTTTCTGTGCAGAAAAAACTTTTATGGTTTTTTCTTGCATCCTAAAAACAAGGGCCAATCAAACCACACTCGCCAGCAGGCGATTTTTTAGCTGTGGCAAAAAACCTTTAGGGTGTGGTGGCCCATTGTTTTTTTGATTTCTATTATTTTTATTATATCATCTGCAATATGAATATTTATAAAAGCAATAATTTTTATTTAATGAATGGAAACTGAAGTGATTGCTTTTGATATTTATCCAAAAAAAGTGGATGTTGAATACAGGAATGATTCTTTTAGACCAAATAGGGTTTCTGAAGCTTTTTTAAAAGCAATACCAAAAAATCTTGATGGTCTTGTAGTAGATGATATTGGATCAGGTGGAGGTGTGATTGCTATAATAGAAGCAAATAGAGGTGCATTAGAAGTAAGAGCTGTTGAACCTGCTGATGCAAATTATAAACTTTTAGTAAGAAACATAGAAAGAAATGTACTTCAAGATAGAATAACAGCATATCAAGGTGTTTTTTTTGATCCTATAGCTCATTTACCTCGAGCTGATTTAATAAGTGCTGATGTATCAGGAATACCTGAAATCCTTTCAAGAGCTTTAGGATGGTATCCAGAAGGAATACCAACTGGAGGTCCAAAAGGAACTGAAATCACATGCGAATTATTAAGAAGAGCTCCAAAATTCTTAAAAACAGATGGAAAACTTTATTTTCCTACTGCAAATGACCTTTTAGATGCAGAAGAGATATTACAAGTAGCTAGGGACAATTTTAAAGTTGTAGAGAATGCATTATGGTCAAAAGATGAATTAGAAAAATGGAAGCTAGACTCTGCTAAGTCTGAAGGAAAGTTATGGAAGTCTCCTGAATATATCTGGTTTCATTTAAGAGAAGAAGATATGCAAAAAATAGATAGAGCTTATAATGGAGCTGTTCCAAAAACAATCAATATACAAGAAATAAAAGGCCGTTATTTTTGGAGAGGGCAAATATATGTAGCTACACAACCTAAGATTTAAATCCATTTTCTAAATATCAATACGATATTATGCCCATAAAAACCAAATGAATTTTTCATTGCATAGTTTATAAATTTTCTTCTTAATTCTCCAGGTATAAAAGCATTATAATCCAGATCACACCCACCTTCAATATCCGGGTTCTCTAGATTAAGTGTTGGAGGAATTATACTTTGTTGCATTGCTTTAATCAAAAGTGCTGATTCTATTCCTCCTGATGCAGTGGTTGTATGTCCAATATGACCTTTATAACTATTACATACTAATCTATCAGCATGCAAACCAAAAACTTTTCTTATTGCATAAGACTCTGTTGAATCATGTAAAGTAGATGTTCCATGACAATTCACAAAATCTATTTGTTCAGGAGATAATCCTGATTTTTTCAATGCCATTTCCATAGCCATTATTTGATAATCCATATTAGGCTCTGTAAAATGAGTTCCATCAGAAGAACAACCATAACCAACTAATTCTGCATAGATTTTTGCATTTCTATTTTGTGCATGCTCTAATTCTTCTAATACTAAAACACCTGAACCTTCTCCAAGTACAAATCCATCCCTATCCTTATCAAAAGGTCTTGAAGCTTTTTTAGGTTCATGATTCCTTTTTGTTGATAAAGCTTTAATTCCTACAAATCCCCTATAAGTAAGTTCAGTAATTGCTTCAACAGTACCTCCACAAATCATTATATCAGCATTATCTTCTCTTATATGCATAGCACCATACATCATTGCAGAAGATGCTGATGCACATGCTGTACCAATTGCTGCTGAATCTGCATGAAGATGATATAAATTAGCTATACTGCCTGGAGCAGCATCAGGAATAACTGATAACATAAACATTTTATTGAATCTTTCATTATTTCTTGGACTCACTAGTATTTGCATTTGTTTTTCTATCTCTATTAAACCTCCAAGACCTACTCCAAGCAATATTCCTGTCCTTCTCCTGATTTCTTCTGTTCTTCTTTTAACATCATCTGTACTTTCTTCTGGACAAGACAATAGTTCAGCTAGACCTGAATCTTTGATTGCTTGTTCTGTTACATTTTGTGCTAAATATGTAAATCTGCTTGTTCTTCTTGAATATTTAAAATAATTTGGACCATAAACTGATCCTATCTTTACATCAAAATTCTTTGTCCAGGGATAATCCGTAGTAATATCCCTTACTGAAGATTCTCCTTGAAGTATTTTTTCATGTATTTCATCCACATTTCTTCCAAGTGGACAGATTGCTCCAATGCCTGTGACAACTATTCTTCTTTTACTGTTATTCATAAAAAAAAGAACTTTTATAGGTTTAAAAGAATTTTTATTGAGTAATATAATAATAAAACATTTTTAAAACAAATGATTTATATATTCAAATATACAGGTTATATTATATAATATAAGGGGATAAAAATGGGTCTGATAAAAGAATTCATGGAATTTTTAAAAGAATACAAAGTCATAGGCCTTGCTGTTGCTTTTATAATTGCTGTTGCTGCAACAACTTTAGTTCAAGCATTAGTGAATGATATAATAATGCCTATTATAACTTTTGCATTACCAGGTGGCCAATGGCAAACTGCAACATTTTCTTTAGGAAGCATAGTGATAAAATGGGGAGATTTTCTTGGTGCATTGATTAATTTCATAATCATTGCTTTTGTTGTATTCTTAATAGCAAAATTCCTATTTAAAGAAGAAAAAGTTTTAAAAAAATAATTATTTTATGTTGAGAATTGAAAACCTCATGATTTATCATGTGGTCGTAGCAAATGTTACAGTTTTCAATTCTCGAGCATCCTAAAAACAAGGGCCAATCAAACCACACTCGCCAGCAGGCGATTTTTTGCCGTGGCAAAAAACC
>JAUYDD010000116.1 GCA_030704765.1 Nanobdellota archaeon
TAATGTCAGAAATTAAACCACATCTTTTAAGATGTGGATGTTAGTTTGTTTTAATTTCTGAGCATCCTAAAAACAAGGGCCAATCAAACCACACTCGCCAGCAGGCGATTTTTTGCCGTGGCAAAAAACCTTTAGGGTGTGGTGACCCATTGTTTTTTTAATATTCCCAAATTCCTTTTTCACTCCATTCTTTCATGAGTTTCCTGTCAAAACCTTTGATGTAACCTATTATGTACATGTCTTCAGGATCCAATTGCTTTGATAAGATTTCGATTTCTTGTTTTTGTGTAAGTGATTGGTGTTGTCTTTTCATATTACCTTCCTATTAAATTATCAAAATAGGGATTGTATATCGATCCCTGGATTATTTTTCTAAGAAAAATGTTTTTAAAGGATTTAGGAAGAGTTTATTCAGAAATGAGATTCATAACTTTTATAAACAGGAAAAATGAATAATTAACATGACTTTTGCATTATCTTTAGGTAATTTTTATGGTATTGACTCTTTAGTAGAATTTTTTATAGTATTAGTCGCATTTACAATATCTTATTGTAGTTATAAAGCATATAAGGTTACAGATAAAAAGAACTATGGATATTTTTCTTTAGGATTCTTATTTATTGGAATATCTTTTATTTTTAAGATATTATCTAATCTGACCCTATTATATAAAGTCAGGTTTGTGAGCTATAATTTCATATTTGAAGCATGGACTAAATTTAAATACATTGAAACAATAAACTTTTTAAGTTTTATATCCTATAAAATATTTCATGTTTTGGGTTTTTTAGTCTTGTTTTTGATACTTACTAAAACTGATAAAAAAGAAAAAGTGTTCATGTTTTTGTACATGAGCCTAATAGTGGTGTTTTTTAGTGTTTATTTTAATTTCATATTCCATGTCACATTAGTATTGCTGCTTATCTTTTTATTAGAACATTTTTATAGAAACCATAAAAGAATTAATTCAAGAAACAGCAAGATAGTCCTTAATGGATTTTTAATAATGCTATTTTCACATATATTCCTTGTTTTTTCAGAATTTCACCCTATATTTTATCTTATAGGGGAGATACTTCTGTTAATAGCGTTCTCATCTTTGTTGTATAACCAGATGTTGATAAGAAAAAATATAAAGAATAAAGCATATGGGAATGTGAATTTCTCTAAAATAATCCCTTCTAAAAAAATAAAGAAAGAAAATGAAACAAAAACGAACAAGGCTTGAAGTGATAAGAGATATTCTGGATATACTGCAAAAAAATAAGCAGGTCAAGATAACTCACTTAATATATAAAGCGAACCTATCAAACAACAGCATAAAACCTTATTTAGGGGAATTGTTAAAAAAGAGCTTATTAGAGGAGATTATTATTGATGAAAAAAGATTATTCAAGATAACAACGAAAGGAAACGAGTTCTTGCAGGAGTTTAATAAGATAAAGATATTTTCAGAGAGCTATGGACTTTAGAAATTATAATTATTTTATGTTGAGAATTGAAAACCTCATGATTTATCATGTGGTCGTAGCAAATGTTACAGTTTTCAATTCTCGAGCATCCTAAAAACAAGGGCTTGAAACAAAAAGCATTTTAGTAATAAATTAAAGATTGAAAAATGCTTTTTGTTTTCACAAACTCACACCTTTAGGTGTGGGTGGCCCATTGTTTTTTTGATTCATGTTTTGGTGATTATGATTTTTGAGGAGCAATTATTTATAAAAATCTAATCTTTTTCTAGAGAGCATGATGATTTTCTAAAATCTGAGCAAAAAATATCTCCAATTTGAATCAGCATTTTGTTGATAACAATAACAATTGTCAAAATGCTGATTCTCACTTTCAGGTTTTGAGCAAATCTCTTCTCTTTGATTTTTCGCTTGAGGATAATCAACTTCATGAAAAACCGCACCTTCAGAAAATAGAATTTTCTGGAACGTTCAAATCTTATGATTTGAAGTTTTTAAGGTGCAGATACAAAGAGTTGATTATATATAATTAATTTAGGTAATACTTATAAAGAAAATTATTCTAGGATTATTATAGAGAATTTTGCATAATCAACAAAATTCTCTAAGGAGAAGTTTGAAACGCTGAAATTTACTATTTTTAAAGGTTGTAAATTTCAGAATCATAATTATTCAAACTTCTCTATAGGAGAAAAAGAGAACATGGATGAAGAAATTTCTAAGAAAAAAAAGATAAAAAAAGAGGAAAAAGTAGAGATGAAGTTATCTGACCTGCCTGGTATTGGGCCTGCTGCAATAGAAAAACTTGAAGCAGCTGGAATATATGATCTTATGGGAATAGCTGTTCTTGGGCCAAAAGAACTTTCTGAAATGGCAGGCCTTGGTGAAGCAATCGCAAGAAAAGCAATACAAGCGTCTAGAAAGATGATGGATTTAGGATTTCAAGACGGCTTAGAATTTGCTGAAAAAAGAGAAGAAATATTTCATATTACAACTGGAAGTAAAGAACTAGACAATCTTTTGGGTGGAAGAGGTGTTGAAACAAAAGCAATAACTGAAGCATTCGGAAGCTATGGCAGCGGCAAGACTCAGTTAGGTTTAAGCCTTGCTGTAAATGTGCAGATGCCGATTGAAAAAGGCGGAGCTGAAGGTAAAGCAGTATATATTGATACTGAAGGAACTTTCAGGCCTGAAAGGATAAGGCAGATTGCTGAAAGTAAAGGAGCAAATCCAGAAAATGTTCTAAAGAATATCTTGGTTGCAAGAGCATTCAATTCAGACCATCAGATATTGCTTGTGGATAAAATAGGGGAGATGATAAATAATGGAGAGCCTGTAAGAATAGTCATAGTTGATTCTTTGACAGCTCACTTTAGGGCTGAATTTTCTGGAAGAGGGCAACTTGCAGACAGACAGCAGAAACTGAACAAATATCTCCATAACCTGATGAAGATAGCTGAGCAGCATAATCTTGCTATATATGTAACAAATCAAGTCATGACAAATCCTGCAATGATGTTTGGAGACCCTACAATAGCTATTGGTGGGAATATAGTCGGGCACGCTTCTACATTCAGAATGTATATTAGAAAAGGAAAGAAAAGTTCAAGAGTAGTTAAACTAATAGACAGCCCTAATCTTCCTGACAATGAATGCATATTCTTTGTAGGCAGAAAAGGAGTCTCAGACGAGGAAGATTAATGCAACTGCTGGACTTAGATTATTATACTTTTCAATAACTATCAAATTTATAAAGGTTTTAAACTAGGTTTTTTTATGAAGAGCAGGTTAAAATTCCTCTTAGATAATTTCAAAGGAAAAAAGATTTTGGTAATCGGAGATGTGATGCTGGACTCTTTTGTATATGGTAATGTATCAAGAATCAGCCCTGAAGCACCTATACCTATTGTGAACATTGAGAAGAAGATATATAGCATTGGAGGCACTGGAAATCTTGCATCTAATGTAAAGACCCTTGGAGGAGAGGTTTTTTTATTTGGTTTTATTGGAAAGGATACAGAAGGTGAATTAATTAAGAAACTCCTGGAAGAATTAAAAATAGAATATTTTTTTGACGAGTGCACTGTGACTACTTTTAAAGAAAGGATTATTGGCAATGGCCAACAGATAGTTAGGATAGATAAAGAAGAGAAATATGAAAAAAGCCTTTCAGATAATTTTAAGGAGATGCTCTTAATGAAAGCTGATGAAGCAGAGATTATCATCTTATCTGATTATGAAAAAGGAGCTATAACAAAAGAGCTTGTGGAATTACTGGACAACCATAAGCATAAAATAATAGTTGGACCAAAACCAAAAAACAAATATTTATACAAGGGAGTCAAATTGATTGTTCCTAATAAAAAAGAAGCATTTGATATGTCAATGTCATCAGAAGTAAAAGAAGCGTTATATAAATTAAGAGAGGATCTTGATTCTAATGTGATAATAACTCTGGGTTCAGAAGGGATGATAGTTTATTCTGATAAGGTGTTAAATATACCTACTTATGCAAGAGAGGTTTATGATATTGGGGGAGCTAGCGATACTACTATTGCAGCTCTTGGATTAGCATTGGCATCTGGAGCTAGCCTAGAAGAAGCTGCAATAATTGCTAATCATGCTGCTGGAATAGCTGTCCAAAGAAAAGGCACATATTCAGTAATGTTGTCAGAACTAGAAAAACAAATAGAGTCTGATGAAGGAAAAGTTTTGAACTTTGAAGAATTAAAAAAAGTGATGATTGATAAAAAATTAAAAGGCAAAAAAATTGTCTGGACAAATGGATGCTTTGATATACTTCATACAGGCCATATTGATTATTTAAGAAGAGCAAAGAAATTAGGGGATGTCCTTGTTGTTGGCCTTGATTCAGATGAATCAGTCAAAAAACTTAAAGGCCCATTAAGGCCGATAAACTGCGAAGGTGACAGGGCTGAAATACTTTCTGCATTAGAATTTGTAGATTGTATAATAATATTTCCTTTTGGCAGTGTAAAAGATTATCTTAAAGAGCTTAAGCCTGATGTATATGTCAAGGGGGGAGATTATACAATAGACACAATAAATCAAGAAGAACGAAGAGTTGTCGAGGGATATAATGGTAAAATCGCGATATTGGACCATGTTCCGAACAAATCCACAACAAACACTATAGAAAAAATAAAAGAAGCTGAAAAAAAATAAACACTTGTTATTATCTATCAAATATGAGGAGTGAAGAGAAGTATGCAGGGCAATAGGATTATTATCTGTTGTACTTAAATTTAAATCTCACTACACTTCTTTTTAGATAATTATAGAAAATTGCGATAAAAAATTAGTCTAATCATCGCAATTCTCTATCTGTCTAATTGCAAAATTTTATGTCGGAAATTGAAAACCTCATCTTTTAAGATGAGGTAGTTTACTTGCATTCAATTTCCGAGCATCCTAAAAATTTCCGAATCAGAAAAATCGCCGATCAAACTCCATCCTTCAGGATGGAGTAGGCGATTTTTC
>JAUYDD010000142.1 GCA_030704765.1 Nanobdellota archaeon
GAGTTCTGGAGTGCAGTGGGTGTGCAATTATAAATAATATTAAAATAAATGAAAACTTTAGAAACTATAATAAGCAGGACAATCAATAAAGCAAAACAAGGCTTGAAAAGCTTGGCTTATGCTGGGTTGGCAACAATAGCCATAGCTGGAGGAATGAGAGAAGCGAGAGGTGAAAATTTTAATTCTGTAGTTAAAGATAATATAGAGTATTACATGCAGACAGACAAAGCTGTTTATAATTTAGAAGAAAATGTTGAGATGTTATATAGGGTTAAGAATCTTGGGGAGGAGGATGTGAAGTTTGATTTTTCATTTGGACCTGAATATAGACAATCTAATTTTATAGTGAAAAAAAATGGAGAGAGAATTTGGGATACTATCGATTGGCCAGTAACATGGAGTGGTACTGATTTTACTCTTACTTTCTTGGAGTCTAAAGAATATATTCAAGTCTGGGACATGACCTATAATAATAAAGACAAAATTATTCCTGCGAATTACGATGTAACTGGTGTGTTAAATTACTGGTCAAGTCATGAAAGATATGTCCCAGTTTTAGTGCAAATAGATATAATTCCAGAGCCATCTACTTTAAGCTTATTGGCTATTGGTAGTTTAGCAGGAGCAGGTATCTATACTTTAAGAAGGAGAAAAAATAAATAGAAAATTATTAACGCCTAAAATATCTTATGTAAATTGTTAGGGGTTTAAAAAATATGAAAAAAGAGGTTATGTTACTAACATTTTCAGTATTGTTTTTAATTTTAATAATAATTATGATTCTATTTAGTTTTTATTCAGATAAAGAGCCTAAACCTAATGAGCAGAATAAAACAAATAATATTCATAATGAAAAAACAAATACCCAAATACCAAATCCTGGTGGTTCTTATTGTAAGATGTTAGGCTATAGATGGAGAATTAATGAAACAAAAGAGGGGCAACAAGGAATTTGTGTTTTTCCAGATGGAACTGAATGTGATGAATGGAGATTTTATGCAGGATTATGTAGTCAAAATTGGTCTTACTGTAAACTACATGGATATGATATAATATCTGGAGATGTAAAATCAGGAAGATGTAGATATGCTTATAGTCCTATATGTAGTGTTTGTGTTAATAAAACTACACAACAAGATGCAGGAACCGTAGATGATTTAATAAATCTAAGTAAA
>JAUYDD010000188.1 GCA_030704765.1 Nanobdellota archaeon
TGAAAAATCGCCTACTCCATCCTGAAGGATGGAGTTTGATCGGCGATTTTTCTGATTCGGAAATTTTTTGGATGATCCAAAATCAAAACCACCAAAAATAACCACATCATAAATGATGTGGTTTTGATTTATGGACATAATAAAATCAGCAAAATTTTAATTAATAAGAAAGTGACGTTAAGTATACTTTCAATTAGATATTGGTATCTTTTTAAGGAGTGAGTCTTCTGATGTTAATTTAATCTTGCTATAATCCCTAATTAAACATAATAACTGTTAATTATCTGAATATGTAGATATCAATAATAAGAATTGAGGTTTTCAATAAAAATACTAATTCAGAATAATCAGAAAAAATGTTTAACAAAAGTTTATTCTTCGAACTCTATTTTAGGCATTTCTTTTTGAGATCCTGAAATCTTCAGGTATTCTTTTTTCTGCTTATTGTATAATTTAAAGAATATCATACCTGGAAAAAGTTCTGAAGCATTTTCATAAGCTAAAATTGAATCATTGTAGTATTGCCTTGAATAAGCTACTTTATCTTCTATTGCTGATAATTCCTGCTGCATCTGCAAGAAATTCTCATTTGCTTTTAAATTAGGATAATTCTCTGCTATTGCAAATAATCTCCCTAATGCATGCTCTAATGCATCTCCTGCTTTTACTCTTTCACTAATATCTCCACCTTTTAATAATGCTGAACGAGCTTTAGTCACACTCTCCATGATTTTTTTCTCATGTTTTGCATATCCTGATACAGTCTTGATTAATGCCGGAACTAAATCAGCCCTTTTCTTTAATTGAACATCTATTTGTGCTAAAGAATTATCTATTCTATTCTCAAGAACTGTGAATCGGTTATAATAGTAAATAAAAATACCTGCTATTATTACAACTGCTGCACCTATTCCAATCCATAACCACATTGACATAATTATATAATAAAAACTGGGTTTATAAATTTAATGAATACGAAAATATAAATTATCAAGCTATCTTTGGCTTGTTCATTATCTCAATAACTATCTTTGATTTACAGGGTAATTTAGGGCTCGCTGACTTGAATATTGCTCTTACTTTTGGAATGTTTTCCTGGCCTGAGAAATATGCTGTAAAAATAGGATTACCTTTTCTAACAACAGCTGTTCTTCCTTCTGGTGAACCAAAAGATTTAGACATTCCTGTCTGGATCCTCTCTCCTTTACTTCCACCTGAGTAAACACGATTATTCCTAGTTATATTATGAGGATAACAATGGCATCTTAAAAAATAAGCTTTTTGCAAGGAATTTGTCATTTCTTTATGAATAGCTTGCCTTGCTGCTTCTAATGCTAAATCCCTTATCTGGATATTTTCTTCAGTGTATAATCCAATCTTTATATTATATTTTCCAATTTCATATCCTGCTACATCACCCATGCTGAATTTTACTACCTTTTGAGGAGGAACCATCTTTATATAAGATAATTGGGTCTTTTTTGACCTTCTTGTATTAACAACAGGTTTTCTTTTAGAATATGCTTTTGCTTTTCTTTTTACTGCCATTTTATTTTACTCCTTTTGGTTTCGCATTATCTGTTTTATTTTCAGATTCTAATATGGAATCAATCACAACCTCTGTATTTCTAGCTTGACCTGGCAGACCTATTTCAAAAATAGCTCTTACTAATCCTTTATTACCATGAGAATCAGAGATTTTTCCTTTTAGTTTTTTACCTGATGGACTAGTCCAGACAACTTCTTTACCAGCAAATTTCTTTGCATCTTCTTTTGATTTTGCGCCTACATCTAATATAAAGTGCTTTTCATGGATTCTTTTCAATCCTCTTCTGAACTGTATAACTTTTCCTTTGTGTGGCATTTTATTTTGTAATTGTTTAATTATAATTATTAAATACTAACATGATAATATATAGAATTCTAGAGAAATATAGGTTTTTAAAGCTTTTCTAGAGGATTTTTTCATTTGAAATATGGTTAATGTAAAAGAATGTTTAAAGATTCACAGGTTCATCTTTTTAATATTTGATGCGAGGATTGTCAGCAATAAGTTAGGTTATGAGTTAATTATAGGGCTATATATTATATGTTTGCCATATCTCTAACAATCTACACCTGCTCCTATTTTCATGTTTTTTGGCATATGGATTTCTACTTTTGTATATATTTTGCCTCGACAATTAATCTAAGAAGAATATTTATTTGAATTTTGACCCTTAAATTTAAGGTAGTATATCCTTATATCTTCTTCTCAATGATTGTCATTCTCTTACTTTTCATAAATCTGTCATGCGTTTTTTTGATGTCAGAAATTAAACCACATCTTTTAAGACCAGCAAAATTATTTTTTGCGTACCTTACTTATTTTAATATGTAGAAAGCAAAAATAATTTTGGGGGTGCTCAAGAACCAAACACACCATGGAATTTATTCCATGGTTCTT